>NZ_JBBCMA010000002.1:300000-458357 GCF_037152535.1 Leclercia sp. AS011 | reverse complement strand
CCACACAGATTGTCTGATAAATTGTTAAAGAGCAGTGCAACGCGGCTTTCGCTCACCGTTGCGAGGTGGCGTATAATACGCTTTCCTCTTTCAGAGTCAAGCGATTATTTCGCGCTTTTCTCTTCAACCGGCCCGGCTGTTTGTGTGAAGTGATTCACATCCGCCGTGTCGATGGAGGCGCATTATAGGGAGTTCTCTGACAGTGACAAGCGGAAAACGACAATTTTATTTCAACCGCTCACCTTTTCGCCACAACGTCTATTTTTGCTGCTTTTTGATGGTTTCCGGTAGCGCCACCAGGCTATTAATCACCCAATCCGCTGCATTTTCTGCTTCTGGCGTGACGGGTTTGCCGGTACGCACCAGAATTTTATGCCCTACACCTGCCGCGGCAGCTGCCTGCATATCTTCCAGTTTGTCACCCACCATATAGGAAGCGCTCATATCTATATGAAGGAACTCTTGTGCCGAGATGAACATGCCCGGATGCGGTTTACGACAATCACAGGTCTGACGATACTCTTCTACAGTGCCCTGCGGGTGATGAGGACAATAATAGATACCGTCCAGGTCAACACCACGATCGGCCAGCGACCAGTCCATCCATTCGGTTAAGGTTTCAAACTGTGCTTCGGTGAATTTACCGCGCGCGATACCTGACTGGTTGGTTACCACCACCAGCGCAAAACCCATCTCTTTTAATTCACGCATGGCATCTATCACGCCATCGATGAATTCGAATTCGTCTATCTCATGCACGTAGCCATGATCGACATTAATCGTGCCATCACGATCGAGAAAAATTGCGGGTACTGATTTTGCCACCGGTTTGCTCCTGAAAAGGGATGTCCGGCTAGTATCTCATGAATCACCGCGCAATAAAGTGCTCATCGCGCAGAGTTGGATTGATTTAGACGTCTGGATGCCTTAACATCCGTTTTGTTGACGGTCATCGCCCGTACAAGGCAGCAGAAAATGCCACGGCTAACTTACATACGATAAAAATAATCTAATGATTAAACTTTCGAATATCACCAAAGTGTTCCAGCAAGGGAACCGTACCATTCAGGCGTTGAACAACGTTAGCCTGCATGTTCCGGCTGGACAAATTTATGGCGTCATTGGCGCCTCAGGTGCAGGTAAAAGTACGCTCATCCGTTGCGTTAACTTGCTCGAGCGTCCTACCGAAGGTCAGGTTCAGGTTGATGGCCAGGAGCTGACAACGCTTTCTGAATCGGATTTAACCAAAGCTCGCCGCCAGATTGGCATGATCTTCCAGCACTTCAACCTGCTCTCCTCGCGTACCGTGTTTGGCAACGTCGCCCTGCCGCTGGAGCTGGACAACACGCCTAAAGAGGAAATCAAACGTCGCGTTACCGAGCTGCTGGAGCTGGTCGGCCTGAGCGATAAGCATGATATCTATCCGGCAAATTTATCCGGCGGCCAAAAACAGCGCGTGGCCATTGCGCGAGCGCTGGCCAGCAACCCAAAAGTGCTGCTCTGTGACGAAGCCACCAGCGCCCTGGATCCTGCAACCACCCGCTCCATTCTGGAACTGTTAAAAGACATCAACCGTCGACTGGGACTGACCATCCTCCTTATTACGCATGAGATGGACGTGGTTAAACGCATCTGCGACTGCGTGGCGGTGATCAGTCAGGGTGAATTGATTGAACAAGACACCGTAAGTGAAGTGTTCTCACATCCGAAAACACCACTGGCGCAGCAGTTTATTCAGGCCACCCTGCATCTGGACATTCCGGAAGACTATCTGGCACGTTTAAAAGTGCAACCAGAAGCCAACAGCGTTCCAATGCTGCGGATGGAGTTTACCGGCAAGTCAGTGGATGCCCCGCTACTGTCTGAAACCGCCCGTCGTTTCAACGTTAACAACAACATTATTAGCGCGCAGATGGATTACGCCGGTGGCGTGAAGTTCGGCATCATGCTGACCGAAATGCACGGCACGCAACAGGATACCCAGGCGGCTATCGCCTGGCTGCAAGAGCATCATGTAAAAGTAGAGGTACTGGGTTATGTCTGAGGCAATGATGTGGTTGCTGGCGCGCGGCGTATGGGAAACGCTGGCGATGACCTTCGTATCCGGCTTTTTCGGGTTTGTCATTGGCCTGCCGGTGGGCGTGCTGCTGTATGTCACCCGCCCGGGACAAATTATTGAGAATGCGAAGCTGTATCGCACGCTCTCTGCGCTGGTGAACATCTTCCGTTCCATTCCCTTCATTATTCTGTTGGTATGGATGATTCCATTCACCCGCGTTATTGTTGGAACCTCCATCGGCCTGCAGGCGGCGATTGTTCCGCTTACCGTAGGGGCTGCGCCCTTTATTGCCCGTATGGTTGAGAACGCGCTGTTAGAGATCCCATCGGGTCTGATTGAAGCATCACGCGCCATGGGTGCGACGCCGATGCAGATCGTGCGCAAAATCTTACTGCCAGAAGCCCTGCCAGGTCTGGTCAATGCCGCGACCATCACGCTGATTACCCTGGTGGGTTACTCTGCGATGGGTGGTGCTGTCGGTGCCGGCGGTCTGGGTCAGATCGGTTATCAGTACGGCTACATTGGCTACAATGCCACCGTCATGAATACCGTACTGGTTCTGCTGGTTGTGCTGGTTTACCTCATTCAATTCTCTGGCGATCGCATCGTCCGGGCTGTTACGCACAAATAACGTTACACAACACAAACTCGACGAGTTAAGGATAAGAACATGGCGTTTAAATTGAAGACCTTTGCTGCGGTAGGCGCGCTGATCGGCTCTCTGGCACTGGTAGGCTGCGGTCAGGATGAAAAAGATCCAAACCACATCAAAGTGGGCGTTATCGTCGGTGCGGAACAGCAGGTTGCCGAGACGGCAGCCAAAGTGGCGAAAGAGAAATATGGCCTCGACGTCGAGCTGGTGACCTTCAACGATTACGTTCTGCCGAACGAAGCGCTGAGCAAAGGCGATATCGATGCTAACGCCTTCCAGCACAAACCGTACCTGGATCAGCAGATCAAGGATCGCGGCTACAAGCTGGTTGCGGCAGGCAATACCTTCGTATACCCAATCGCGGGCTACTCTAAAAAGATCAAATCGTTAGAGGAGCTGCAGGACGGTTCTCAGGTAGCAGTACCGAACGATCCAACTAACCTCGGCCGTTCCCTGCTGCTGTTGCAGAAAGTGGGCCTGATCAAACTGAAAGACGGCGTTGGCCTGCTGCCGACCGTTCTGGACGTTACCGAGAACCCAAAAAACCTGAAAATTGTTGAGCTGGAAGCACCGCAGCTGCCACGCTCTCTGGATGATGCGCAGATCGCCCTGGCGGTTATCAACACCACTTACGCCAGCCAGATCAACCTGACCCCAGCGAAAGACGGCATCTTCGTTGAAGATAAAGACTCCCCGTACGTTAACCTGATCGTGACCCGCGAAGATAATAAAGACGCAGAGAACGTGAAGAAATTCGTTCAGGCTTACCAGTCTGACGAAGTTTACCAGGAAGCGAACAAAGTCTTTAACGGCGGAGCAGTTAAAGGCTGGTAATCTGACCTCTGTGTAATATCATTCATGACGGGCGAAAGCCCGTCTTGTCATTTATGCAGGCAACTGATTCAATATCTGACGATTTGATTATTCATAGAGGAAATATTATGCGTGCTTTACCGATCTGTCTTTTAGCACTGATGCTGAGCGGCTGTTCTATGCTAAGCAGATCTCCTGTTGAACCTGTTAAAAGCACAGCAACCCCGCCTAAAGTGGAACCTGAAAAGCCAAAAGCGCCACGCCCTGCGCCCGTCAAAATCTACACCAGCGCAGAAGCCTTAGTGGGTAAACCGTTCCGCGATCTGGGTGAAGTCTCCGGCGACTCCTGCCAGGCTACCAATCAGGACTCTCCTCCAAATATCCCGACTGCGCGTAAACGCATGCAGGTCAATGCTTCCAAAATGAAGGCCAATGCGGTTCTGCTGCACAGCTGCGAAGTGACCAGCGGCACGCCAGGCTGCTACCGTCAGGCCGTTTGCGTGGGTTCTGCCCTTAACGTCTCGGCAAAATGAGTGCATTCCAGTTCGAGCAGATAGGCGTTATCCGCTCGCCCTATAAAGAGAAGTTTGCCGTGCCACGCCAGCCAGGGCTGGTAAAAAGCGGTGGCGGCGAACTTCACTTGCTTGCTCCCTATAATCAGGCCGATGCCGTGCGCGGACTGGAAGCCTTTAGCCACCTGTGGGTGCTGTTTATCTTTCATCAGACCATGGAGGGCGGCTGGCGGCCTACCGTGCGTCCACCTCGTCTCGGCGGTAATGCCAGGATGGGGGTGTTTGCCACACGCTCGACCTTCCGCCCTAACCCTGTCGGGATGTCACTCGTTGAGCTGAAAGGCATTCGTTGTCAGAAAGATCAGGTGATCCTCGAGCTTGGCAGTCTGGATCTGGTCGATGGCACGCCGGTGGTGGATATCAAACCCTATCTGCCCTTTGCCGAAGCGGTACCGGATGCGCGTGCCAGCTACGCCCAGCAGGCCCCGCTGGCGGATATGCCCGTTTACTTTTCCGACGAACTGGCTCCCCGCTTAATCGAGCTGGAAAAGCGCTACCCTCGCCTGCGGGATTTTATCGTCGAGGTGCTGGCGCAGGATCCCCGTCCGGCCTACCGAAAAGAGGAAGGGACCGGGAAAACTTACGCCGTTCTGCTGCTGGATTTTAACGTTCGCTGGCGCGTCACTTCTGCGGGTTTCGAAGTGTTTGCCCTTGAGCCGCAGTAATTTTATTCTCTTCTCTTTTGGCATCATTGCCACACTGGTAAACTAAACCACTTTTTTTGTGTCAGGCTGCCGGTCAGCCTGTTCCAATCGTCGAAATGGAACCGTAACAACATGCGTACTAGCCAATATCTGCTCTCCACACTGAAGGAGACACCTGCCGACGCCGAAGTCATCAGCCACCAGCTGATGCTGCGCGCCGGGATGATCCGCAAGCTGGCCTCAGGGTTGTATACCTGGTTGCCGACCGGCGTGCGCGTTCTGAAAAAAGTCGAAAACATCGTGCGTGAAGAGATGAATAACGCCGGTGCTATCGAGGTGTTAATGCCGGTAGTTCAGCCCTCTGAACTTTGGCAGGAGAGTGGACGCTGGGAGCAGTATGGTCCGGAACTGCTGCGTATTGCCGACCGTGGCGATCGTCCATTTGTTCTCGGCCCAACGCATGAAGAAGTGATTACCGACCTGATCCGTAATGAGCTGAGCTCATACAAGCAATTGCCGCTGAACTTCTTCCAGATCCAGACCAAATTCCGCGACGAAGTGCGCCCGCGTTTTGGCGTGATGCGTTCCCGTGAATTCCTGATGAAAGATGCCTACTCTTTCCATACTTCTCAGGAATCACTGCAAGAGACCTATGACAAGATGTATGAGGCATACAGCAAAATCTTTTCCCGCATGGGTCTGGATTTCCGTGCTGTACAGGCTGATACCGGCTCTATCGGCGGTAGCGCATCTCATGAATTCCAGGTGCTGGCACAGAGCGGCGAAGACGATGTGATCTTCTCTGACTCCTCAGACTACGCCGCTAACATCGAGTTTGCAGAAGCGCTGGCGCCAAAAGAACCTCGTGCAGCAGCCACTGTTGAGATGACGCTGGTTGATACACCAAACGCGAAAACCATCGCCGAGCTGGTTGAGCAGTTCAATCTGCCGATCGAAAAAACGGTAAAAACGCTGCTGGTAAAATCTACCGAAGGCAGCGCATTCCCGCTGGTTGCCCTGCTGGTGCGTGGCGATCACGAGCTGAACGAAGTGAAAGCAGAGAAGCTGCCGCAGGTTGCCAGCCCATTAACGTTCGCAACGGAAGCAGAAATTCGTGCCGTCGTGAATGCCGGTCCTGGCTCTCTGGGTCCAGTGAATATGCCAATCCCTGTTGTGGTTGACCGTACGGTAGCCGCGATGAGCGACTTCTCCGCTGGCGCGAACATCGACGGCAAACATTACTTCGGCATCAACTGGGATCGCGATGTGGCGACACCAGAAGTGGCTGATATTCGTAACGTGGTGGCAGGCGATCCAAGCCCGGACGGCGTAGGCACCCTGATGATCAAACGCGGTATCGAAGTCGGTCACATCTTCCAGCTGGGTGATAAATACTCCCGCGCGATGAACGCTGCCGTTCAGGGTGAAGATGGCCGTAACCAGGTTCTGACCATGGGCTGCTACGGTATTGGGGTTACGCGTGTGGTTGCTGCGGCTATTGAGCAGAACTACGACGAGCGCGGTATCGTCTGGCCGGATAACATTGCACCGTTCCAGGTGGCGATCCTGCCAATGAACATGCACAAGTCCTACCGCGTGCAGGAGCTGGCCGAGAAGCTGTACAGCGAGCTGCGTGCCCAGGGTATCGAAGTGCTGATGGACGATCGTAAAGAGCGTCCAGGCGTGATGTTTGCTGATATGGAACTGATCGGTATTCCGCACACCGTGGTCATTGGCGATCGTAACCTCGATAACGAAGAGATTGAGTACAAGTATCGTCGTAACGGCGAGAAGCAGATGCTCAAAACCGGTGACGTGCTGGATTACCTGGTGAAAGCCATCAAGGGCTAAGCCACAAAAAACCCTGCTCCGGCGGGGTTTTTTATTTCAGCTATTTGCTGTCGCAGTTCTTACCTGCTTCAAACCTGGCGTTCCGATCCGGCACCAGCGTTTTCACTCTCTCGCCGCTGTCCGGGTTAGCTTCCAGCGTAAAGTGCCCGTCAACCGTGAGCAGCACCGGTTTGGTATCACTTCCGCGCGCCGCCGCGTAATCCCGCTCCAGCTGAGCGTTATTGGCCACGCTCACCTTTTTGCCGGTGGCACAGTCGGTGAAGATCGCTGCATCAGCCATATAGAAATACATGCCGCGCATCGCCATTGGCGTTGCCGGCAGCGCGGCGGTGACCGGTGCCAGCGTATAGTTAAACTGTGATTCGATGGCATTGCCCTGCATGTCGAGCATCTCCAGTCCTTCGCCTTTGGCACGGAAATAGCGCTTTTCACCCGCCGTATCCGTCAGCACCAGCTTATCGGCGGTGCGTGCCCATGTGCCGTAGCTGGCAAAGGAGGAAGGCGCTTTGCCCCCCTGGTAGCGTTGGTTCATCACCCAGGAGCCATCTTTTTCCAGAAACAGCGAGGTTTCGATGCCTTCGCAATCGGCGCAGGGCAAAACGCCACGCCAGCTCTGCTGCATCGGTTTTAACGCCTCTGCCTGGGTTGGTTCCAGCGCCTGCATCTCTGCGCGGTTATGGCACCCCATCAGGATGAACAGCGTGCTTGCTGCCACCACTGAAAATATCGCTGTTTTCACTTTGTATTCCTTATCGTATCCCGCCCGTTAATCCTGAGGGCGGCGGACTTTGCCGCGCAGCGCCTTGACGGACGATTTCTGTGATTTCGAAGCCAGACGGCGCTCTTTCGAGGCGCGGGTCGGGCGGGTGGCCCGACGGCTTTTTTGCTCTGCCGTTAACGCCTGGATCACCGCCACCAGCCGGGCCAGCGCCGCTTCCCGGTTCATATCCTGGCTGCGGTACTCCTGCGACTTGATGATAATCACCCCTTCGCTAGTGATCAGATGATGGCTGGCGGCGAGCAGGCGTTCTTTATAGTACTCTGGCAGGCTGGATGCCCGAATGTCAAAGCGCAGATGAATGGCCGTTGAGGTTTTATTGACATGCTGACCACCCGCGCCCTGCGCGCGGATCGCGGTGATCTCAACTTCATTATCTGGAAGGCTGACAGTTCGGGACAGGACAATCATGAGCGTGACTGCCAGGCTTCAGGATGAATTTCCAGATTATTCTCAGCATCCGATAACCAGATGGCGCCATCCTGAATCGTCGCCTGCAGGCTCATGGTACGCCCGGCAAAGGCGCTCAGCGCAGCGAGCTGTTCATCATCAAGATACCATACCGACAGGTTCTTGAATTGTGAGCATTTATTCTTGTTCTGCTGCCACCAGATCTCCGCGGCGCGACTGTTATAGGTAAAGAGCACCACTTCGGCAGCCTGGGTGCAGGCTTTCTTAATACGGCGTTCATCCGGCAGGCCGAGCTCAATCCACAGATCGATCCCCAGATGGTCGTTAAGCAGCCAGGCTTCCGGCTCGTCTTCCGCGCTCAACCCGCGGGTAAACTGCAGGCGCTCGTTGGCATACTTAATCCATGCCAGCAGGCGCAGCATCATGCGCTCCTGCGTTTCCGATGGATGACGCGCCAGCGTCAGGGTCGCATCCAGAAACTGATTGCGGTCTAAATCCGCCACATTGACTGCGGCTTTGTAAATTGTCGCTTTAAGCGCCATGAGAGAACTCCTTTCGAATCAGGTGCGCATTGTAGCGAAATCTCCGCCAAAAGGCTGTTACAGGCTCGCGAATGTCTGCCACATCAACCTGCTGATATTGCTTAAATGAGTATGGTATAGTCACCTTGCTAAACCGGGTTTATGCTCGTAGGCTTAATTGTATCTCACAGTAAAGTCAGTGCGCTGGCAGGAGGGGATGTGAATAATTATTGTGAGTTAATTCGCAAACGGTATGCGGAAATTGCCAGCGGCGATCTGGGATACATCCCTGATGCGTTGGGCTGTGTATTGAAAGTTCTGAATGAAATGGCGTCGGATGACACGCTTTCAGAATCGGTCAGAGAAAAAGCGGCTTATGCTGCTGCGAATTTACTGGTGAGCGATTATGTCAATGAATGAAACTTATCAACCCATCAATTGCGATGACTATGACAACCTCGAACTCGCCTGCCAGCATCATCTGGTTCTGACGCTGGCGCTAAAAGATGGCGAAGTTCTGAAGGCAAAGGCGAACGATCTGGTATCCCGTAAAAATGTGGAGTACCTGGTGATCGAGGACGGCGGCGCAACGCGCGAACTCCGTCTCGATAAAATTGCCAGCTTCAGCCATCCCGAAATCGGCACCGTCGTGGTGAGCGAGTCCTGATCCGCTGTAACGGGCAGCCCGCTGTCCGTTACGCTTTCCACTCCAGCTGTACGCCCGTCTCCGTATCCGCCGCTCCTTCTCTCGTCACAAACACCCCGGCCGCCGCGACCAGCGTTTCGCCGTAAAACAGCAGCGGTGTGGCATCCCGACGCCAGGGAGCAACATTGAGCTCCTGCCAGATTTTTTTGATCTTGCGTCCGCCGTTGCGCCCGACAATGTGCAGCGTTCCGCTGGCGCGGAAACGTACCGTCACCGGCTCGTCGGGCTGCGGCAGGCGTAAATTACCGCCCGCCTGAATGTGCAGAGCGCCCAGGCCTTCCGGCAGTTGTAGAGGTTGATCCAGCGAAGGCCAGTCGATAATGCGATCGCCCAGCGAGGCATGGCTTTTCACCCACCACAGCTGCCCCCTGAAACGCCTGATCTCTCCCGCCCCCAGGCGCAGTTGCGGTGCCGCATCTTCCCGGGCAAGCGCCACCTCCTCCCAGAGCCGGGTGAGCATAGCCCGGGACGGCATTAAGGCCCCGTGCGCCGCCAGCCATCTTCGCAGAAGCGCCGCCCGACGCACCACGCTCATCGCCTCCAGCGGCGCAATCGCCAGCGCCCCGTCGTTGGAAACCAGTGACGCCAGCTCGTCAGCCAGCAGCTCGTCAAGCAGCTGCTCCTGCTCCGCGCACAGCGTGGCGCTACGGGAGGTAGCCTGAGCGAAATGCGGCCAGCGCTGCGCCAGCAGGGGCACGACGCGCAGCCGCAGGAAATTGCGGTCATAGCTGTCGTCCTGGTTGCTTTCATCCTCTATCCAGCGAAGGCCCCAACGCTGCGCCTCCTCGTGCAGCGACTCGCGCGTCTCACTCAGCAGGGGACGGATCTGTTCAGTATCCCCAAAACGCGCCCGCGCGGGCATGGCCGACAGCCCTGCCGGGCCGCTGCCGCGCTTAAGCGCCAGCAGAAAAGTTTCACACTGATCGTCCAGGTGTTGCGCCGTGACCAGCGCTTCGCCAGGCAGAAGCGCCTCGCGAAAAGCGGCATAACGCGCCTTGCGCGCCTGCGCTTCCAGCCCCAGCCCCTCCTCCCTTAACGCCACTCGCGTCACGATCAGCGGGATAGCCCATTCGCGACAGAGGCTTTCGCAGTGCGCGACCCAGCTGTCCGCATGCGGGCTCAGACCGTGATGAACATGAATAGCGCGCAGTTCGAGACCGGGATCCTGTTCACGCCAGCGCATCAACTGATGCAGCAACACCGTGGAATCCAGGCCACCGCTAAATCCCACCAGCAGTCGGCGGTACGGGTGGAGGGCTTGCTGAAGATCGGCTGTGGTCATCGTCGTTATTTATGCAGAAAGATGCCCGGCACGTTACCGGGCAATTCTTATGGAGGCAAGCGTTACTGCTGGTACAACTCCAGCGGCAGGCCGTCAGGATCGTTGAAGAAGGTGAAGCGTTTTCCGGTGAAAGGGTCGATACGAATGGCTTCGCACTTTACGCCATGCGATTCGAGATGCTGCACGGCCTGGTCGATGTCATCCACGCTAAAGGCAAGGTGACGCAGACCGCAGGCTTCCGGCCGGGACGGGCGCGCCGGCGGGAAGGGGAACGAAAACAACTCGATGACGTACTGGCCGTTCAGCGCCAGATCGCCCTTCCAGGAGTCGCGTTCCTCGCGGTAAAACTCACTCTGCAGGGTAAATCCCAGCGTATCGCAGTAAAACGCCTTACTTGCGGCGTAGTCGGTGGCAATAATGGCAATATGGTGAACCTGCTTTAAGCCCAGCATAGTCTCTCCTTTTTAAAGTGCCTGAACGTTATATCCGAACCCCCATGCTGTGCAAGGGGTCACTGCGCTTTTAGGACCCGTACCCGGTAGATGCCGTTTTCATCCCTTTTGGCACCGTGAATGTCCGTTTCGAATCCCGGATAGTGACGACCAATCGAGCAGAGCATTAACAGGAAATCGAGCACCGCCCTGCTCTGCTCGGTGATCATCTCTCCAGGCATCAGCAGGGGTACGCCCGGCGGATAGGGCAGGATCATATTGGCTGAGATCCGCCCCACCAGATCCTCCAGATCGACCGTTTCCACTTCCCCTTTCACCTGGCGCTGCCAGGCATGATGCGGTGTGAGCTTCATTTCCGGCAGAACGTCAAACGCCTGCAGCATCAGGCGCGGCAGATCGTGCTGGCGGATAAGCTTGTGGATCCCCTGGGCCAGCTCCTGAATGCGCATGTTGCGGTAAAAGTCAGGATCCTCGGCATAGAGATCCGGCAGCATATTTTTAACCCGCAGATTCAAATCGTAGGCGCGCTTAAATTCCATCAAGCCACGCAGCAAGCCCATCGCCCGGGTTTTATCAATACCGATACTGAACAGAAACAGCAGGTTATAGGGCCCTGTTTTTTCGACCACCACGCCGCGCTCATCGAGGAACTTCGCTACCAGCGCCGCCGGGATCCCCTCCTCGCTCATGATGCCCTGCTCGTCCATGCCCGGCGTAAGAATGGTGACTTTGACCGGATCGAGGAACATATGATCCGCATCGGCATCGCGGAAGCCGTGCCAGCTTTCGCCTGGTGCAACCGGCCAGCATTCGGCTTCGTCAATATCGTCCGGTTGCCAGATATCGAAGAACCAGCCGTCGGCTTCATCTTTAAGGCGCTGGACCTCTTTACGAAAATGCAGGGCGCGCTCGACGGAACGGTTAATCAGACGCTTGCCGGGATTGCCGCGCAGCATCGCCGCGGCGGTTTCAATCGAGGCCACTAGCGGATAACTCGGCGAGGTGGTGGTGTGCATCATAAAGGCTTCGTTGAATGTCTCTTCGTCGTATTCACCCTTAATGTGAATCAGCGAGGCCTGGGAAAACGCCGCCAGCATCTTATGCGTAGACTGGGTTTCGAAGAACACTTTGCCCGGCACCCGCTCGCCACTCATCCCACTTTTACCCGCGTAGATGGGGTGGAAATTGGTATAGGGCACCCATGCCGAGTCAAAATGAATCGAGGGGACATCGAGGGTCTGTTTTACCCAATTAGTGTTGTAGAGCAGGCCGTCGTAGGTGGAGTTAGTGATCACCGCGTGAACCGGCCAGCTTGCCCCCGGCACGGCGGCCACTTTGCTCTCAATCGCCGCATGGGAAAACTCCCGGCGCGGGATCCCGCCCAGAATACCCAGTGCGTTGCGGGTGGGCGATAGCCAGATCGGCACTACGTCGCTCATCATCAACAGGTGCGCCAGCGATTTGTGGCAGTTGCGGTCAATCAGCAGGGTACTGCCATCCGGCGCGGCGTACATGCCGACAATCTTATTGGAGGTCGAGGTGCCGTTGGTCACCATATAGCTCTGCTCGGCGCCAAAGGTGCGAGCGATATACTCTTCGGCTTCAAGATGCGGGCCGGTATGATCCAGCAGCGATCCCAGCTCCGTCACCGAGATCGACACGTCCGCCTTCAGCGTATTGCCACCGAAGAAATCATAGAACAGACAGCCCACCGGGCTTTTCTGATAGGCCGTTCCCGCCATATGGCCCGGGGTGCAGAAGGTATACTTCCCCTCTTTCACATAGGTAAAGAGTGCCCGGGTAAACGGCGGCGTAATGGTATCCAGATACTCCCCGGTATATTGCTGAATGCGGGTGGCGATGTCCTCTGCCACCCCCAGTGAATATTCAAAGAACCACAGCGCCATCCGCAGATCGTGGGCGCTGACGTCCATCGTAGAGTGGGTATTGATAAAGGCGTACAGCGGCAGATATTCATTGAGTTGATTGATATCGCTGCACAGCTCGAGGTCGTATTCGTCCCAGTCGAAGATGACGCCGCAAATGCGCGGATTGTGTTCGATGAACTTCAGTAGATCGGCGCTGTTCTGCGGCCAGATGAGTTGAAACCCGCGCGACGCTAACGCCTGCTCCAGCTCCTTGATGGGTTCGTCTTTATAAAAGACGCCGTGCGGCCCCATAATGGCAATGATGTTCACGGTTTACCTCCTTAAAAAACATTCACTAAGCATAGTTGAGGTAAACCGCAGGCATAAAAAAAGCCGCAACAATGTGCGGCTTTTCGGAGTATGGCCTGACTTACGCGTAACCGTAGCTCATCAGACGCTGGTAACGACGGTTAAGCAGATCTTCTTTGCTCAGCACGTCGAGGTCTGCGAGATCGGCCAGCAGCTGCGCCTTCAGCGAGGCCGCCATTACTTCTGGCTTACGGTGCGCGCCACCCAGAGGTTCCGGGATAACGGTATCGATCAGCTTCAGCTCTTTCAGGCGCGGGGCGATAATGCCCATCGCTTCTGCGGCCAGCGGCGCTTTGTCGGCGCTTTTCCACAGAATGGATGCACAGCCTTCCGGGGAGATAACGGAATAGGTGCTGTACTGCAGCATATTCACTTTATCGCCCACGCCAATCGCCAGCGCACCACCGGATCCACCTTCACCGATAACGGTGCAGATAACCGGCACGCTCAGGCGTGACATTTCGCGCAGGTTGCGGGCAATCGCTTCAGACTGACCGCGCTCTTCTGCACCGACGCCCGGATAAGCACCCGGGGTGTCGATAAAGGTGATGATCGGCATGTTGAAACGCTCGGCCATCTCCATCAGACGCAGGGCTTTGCGGTAACCCTCCGGCGCTGGCATCCCGAAATTGCGGCGAATTTTTTCTTTGGTTTCGCGCCCTTTCTGGTGGCCAATAATCATCACCGGACGACCGTCGAGGCGTGCGATACCGCCAACGATAGCTTTATCGTCAGCATAAGCGCGATCGCCTGCCAGCTCGTCGAATTCATCGAACGCCAGGCGGACATAATCCAGGGTGTACGGACGCTGTGGATGGCGTGCCATCTGGGCAACCTGCCATGCGCCGAGATCGGCAAAGATTTTGCGCGTCAGTTCTACGCTCTTTTCACGCAGACGATGCACTTCTTCGTCGATGTTAATATCCAGTTTTTCATCCTGACGGCCAACGGCGGTCAGAGAATCGATTTTCGCTTCCAGCTCTGCAATCGGCTGTTCGAAATCAAGGAAATTCAGACTCATAGTATTCCTGTATTAGTCAAACTCCAGTTCCACCTGCTCCGAACCAATGAGGCCACGCAGATCGTTGAGTAAACGATCGCTCGGAGAGACACGCCACGACGCACCAAAGCGCAATCGTGCACGCGCATCCGCCCTCTGATAGTAGAGATGTACTGGAATGGTCCCCGAGCGGTGGGGTTCCAGAGACTGACGGAGTCGGTTTAAAAGCTGGTCATCAATTTGCCTGTCCGTCAGCGAGATAGCAAGCCCGCGAGCATATTTTTCCCGGGCTTCGTCAATGTCCATCACTTCGCGGGCGGTCATTTTAAGCCCCCCACTGAAGTCATCAAAGCTGACCTGTCCGCTGACGATAAGTATGCGGTCTTTTTCCAGCAACTGCTGATATTTATCCAGCGCGTCGGTGAATAACATCACCTCCAGCCGCCCGGAACGGTCATCCAGGGTACAGATGCCGATACGATTGCCGCGCTTG
This sequence comes from Leclercia sp. AS011, assembly GCF_037152535.1. NCBI lineage: Bacteria > Pseudomonadati > Pseudomonadota > Gammaproteobacteria > Enterobacterales > Enterobacteriaceae > Leclercia > Leclercia sp. AS011. The sequence goes on along the minus strand of NZ_JBBCMA010000002.1, from coordinate 443,886 downwards.
GTGACCATAACCCTCGCGGCAATGACGAGCCCCGCAGCCGTGGTAATCTTACCACGTTCTGTCGGATGCATGTCTTTCAGCCGATAGCCTCCGACATAGCGCTCAATTTCTTTAAGATACTGGTTGATCGGGTGCCCGGTCAGGTACAGACCCAGCGTTTCACGCTCGCCGTCCAGCACCGTCTGTTCCGGCCACGGCTGACAGCTGGCATAGGATTGTTCGATCTGCTCTGGCTCTTCGGCCAGCACGCCGAACATATCCGCCTGACCAATGGCTTCGGCTTTCGAATGCTGATCGGCGGCCTTCAGGGCATCGGCCAGCGAGTTCATCAGCGCGGCGCGGTGTGGTCCAAGGCGGTCAAAGGCCCCGGACATGATCAGTTTTTCCAGCACCCGGCGGTTAAGCTTTTTAATATCGGTACGGGCGCAGAGGTCGAACAGCTCGCGGAAATAACCGCCCTGATTACGGGCCTCGATAATCGCTTCGATCGGCCCCTCACCCACGCCTTTAATGGCGCCAATACCGTAAACAATCTCCCCGTCATCGTTAACGTGGAAATGGTACTGACCGGAGTTGATGTCCGGCGGCAGGATCTTGAGCCCCATGCGCCAGCACTCATCCACCAGACCGACCACCTTCTCGGTGTTATCCATATCGGCGGTCATTACCGCGGCCATAAACTCTGCCGGGTAGTGCGCTTTCAGCCACAGCGTCTGATAGGAGACCAGCGCGTAGGCGGCGGAGTGTGACTTGTTAAACCCGTATCCGGCAAATTTCTCTACCAGATCAAAGATTTTTATTGCCAGTTCGCCGTCAACGCCGTTTTTTCTCGCTCCTTCTTCAAAGGTCCCGCGCTGCTTGGCCATCTCTTCCGGCTTTTTCTTACCCATCGCACGACGCAGCATATCCGCGCCGCCGAGGGTGTAGCCGGAGAGCACCTGGGCAATCTGCATGACCTGTTCCTGATACAGGATAATGCCGTAGGTGGGCTCCAGGACCGGTTTCAGGCTTTCGTGCTGCCACTGTACATCCGGATAAGAGAGCTCTTCGCGACCGTGCTTACGGTCGATAAAGTTATCTACCATCCCCGACTGCAGCGGGCCCGGACGGAACAGGGCCACCAGCGCGATCATGTCTTCGAAGCAGTCAGGCTGCAGACGTTTGATCAGATCTTTCATGCCGCGGGATTCAAGCTGGAAGACCGCCGTGGTCTCCGAACGCTGCAGCATGTCGAAACTTTTCTTGTCATCCAGCGGGATCGCCGCGATATCAATCGGCTCCAGACCCTGTTTGGCCCGGCGCGGGTTGATCATCTTCAGCGCCCAGTCGATGATGGTGAGCGTACGCAAGCCGAGGAAGTCAAACTTCACCAGGCCGGCGTATTCCACGTCGTTTTTATCGAACTGGGTGACCGGGTGCGAGCCGGTTTCATCGCAGTACAGCGGCGCAAAATCGGTAATTTTGGTCGGGGCAATCACCACCCCACCGGCGTGTTTACCGGCGTTACGGGTGACACCTTCCAGCTTGCGCGCCATGTCGATCAGCGCTCTGACCTCTTCGTCAGCCTCGTAAATTTCCGGTAGCTGCGGCTCGGCTTCGAAGGCTTTCGCCAGGGTCATGCCCGGATCGGGCGGCACCAGCTTCGAGATGCGATCGACAAAACCGTATGGATGCCCCAGCACGCGGCCCACGTCGCGAATAACCGCTTTTGCCGCCATCGTACCGAAGGTAATGATCTGCGATACCGCATCGCGGCCGTACATGTCCGCCACGTGCTCGATGACCTGGTCGCGTTTCTCCATGCAGAAGTCGACGTCGAAGTCGGGCATCGAGACACGTTCCGGGTTAAGGAAACGTTCGAACAGCAGGTCAAATTCCAGCGGATCGAGATCGGTAATTTTCAGCGCATAGGCCACCAGCGATCCGGCACCCGAACCACGGCCAGGCCCTACCGGCACGCCGTTGTCCTTCGACCACTGGATAAACTCCATAACGATCAGGAAGTAGCCGGGGAACCCCATCTGGTTAATCACCTGGAGTTCAATATCCAGACGTTCGTCATAGGCCGGGCGCTTCTCGGCGCGAACGGCCGGATCCGGGAAGAGGAATTCCAGACGCTCTTCCAGACCCTCTTTCGATTTCATGACCAGGAAGTCTTCCGTGGTCATGTCCCCGGTCGGGAACTGCGGCAGGAAGTACTCGCCCAGGCGGACGGTGACGTTGCAGCGTTTGGCGATCTCTACGCTGTTTTCCAGCGCTTCCGGGATATCGGAAAACAGCTCGCACATCTCCTCTTCGCTGCGCATGTACTGCTGCGGCGAATAGTTGCGCGGACGTTTCGGATCGTCGAGGGTAAAGCCGTCGTGGATAGCAACGCGAATCTCATGAGCATCAAAATCGTCGGCATTGATAAAGCGCACGTCATTGGATGCCACAACCGGCAGACCATGCTCTTCTGCAAGGGCCACCGCGGCGTGCAGATAGTTCTCTTCATCAGGACGGCCGGTACGGATCAGCTCCAGATAGAAGCGATCCGGGAAGAATTCTTTATAAAAATCGACGCACTGTTCCACCAGCGCGCCATTGCCGCGCAGCAGGCATCGGCCAATGTCGCCCATACGCCCGCCGGAGATCAGCAGCAGGCCTTCATTCAGCTCCGCCAGCCACGCGCGATCGATCCACGGCCCTTGCGGACCGTAGCCGCGCTGATAGGCCCGGGAGATCAGCAACGTCAGGTTCTGATAACCGGTGTTGTTCATCGCCAGAACGGTGATCTGCGTCATTTCATCGGCGAGAAGCTCGCTCTGAACGTGAAAATCGGCACCAATCACCGGCTTAATACCGGCCCCGTGCGCCGTTCCGTAGAACTTCACCAGACCGCACAGGTTGGTGAAGTCGGTGATCGCCAGCGCAGGCATGCCAAAGGCGGCCGCCTTTTTCACCAGCGGCCCGGTCTTCGCCAGCCCATCAATCATGGAATAGTCGCTGTGCACCCGCAGGTGTACGAAACGTGGTTCAGCCATCTTCAGATTCCGCGTTACTTATTGGCGTCTTGATTCAGGACATCAGTCCCAGTGCGCGTTTCACCGGTCCAAAACTGCGGCGGTGATGTTCAGTTGCGCCGTGTTCAGCCAGTCTTTCCAGATGGAAAGCGGTAGGATACCCCTTATGCTGGGCAAAGCCATACTGGGGAAAAGTGAGATCCAGCGCGGCCATTTCGGCATCGCGGGTAACCTTAGCGATGATCGAAGCGGCGCTGATTTCGGCCACCCGACTGTCGCCTTTGACAACCGCCAGCGACGGCATGGGCAGCGCCGGGCAACGATTTCCGTCGATCAACACATACTCTGGCACCACGCTCAGTCCGGCCACCGCACGCTGCATCGCCAGCATAGTGGCATGCAGAATGTTCAGGTCGTCGATCTCATGCGGCTCCGCTCGCCCCAGACTCCAGGCCAGCGCTTTCTCTTTAATTTCATCGTACAGCGCCAGGCGACGCTTTTCGGATAATTTTTTCGAGTCATTCAGACCGATAATAGGACGAGCAGGATCGAGGATCACCGCGGCAGTGACAACGGCACCCACCAGCGGCCCCCGCCCCACTTCATCCACACCCGCCACCAGATGGGTGTGAGGGTAAACAAATTCTATCATTGCGCTAACTCCAGCACCGCGTCAGCCGCCTGCTCATCGGCATTACAGCGAATTTGCTGGTGCAGTTCCCGGAAGGTGTCATGCATTTCATGGCTGGTTTTGCCGTCGGCCAGCAGCGGCAACAGCGCAGCGGCTAACGCCTGCGGCTGGCACTCGTCCTGCAGCAGCTCTTTGACCAGCTCGCGTCGGGCAAGCAGGTTCGGCAGGGAGACGTAATCGGTTTTAACCAGCCGTTTCGCCAGCCAGAAGGTGAATGGCTTCATGCGATAGCCCACCACCATCGGGCATTTCGCCAGCATGCACTCCAGCGCGGCGGTGCCTGATGCCAGCAGCGCGGCATCGCTGGCGACCATCGCCTCACGGCCTTTGCCATCCAGCAGATGAACATGCAGATCCGGGGCGACCTCCGCCTTAATGCGCTCGAACTGCTCCCGACGTTTGGTATTCACCAGCGGCACGACCACTTCGAGATCGGGGTAGGTCTGACGCAGGATCTGCGCCGTTTTCAGGAAATCTGCGCTGAGCATTTCCACTTCCGCACCACGGCTCCCCGGCAGCAGAGCCAGACAGTGAGCGTGGTGAGGTATGCCGAGCGCGTCGCGTGCGGCATTTTTATCGGGATCCAGCGGCATGGCATCCGCCATGGTGTGGCCGATAAAGCGGCACGGCACGTTGAATTTATCGTAAAACGCTTTTTCGAAAGGCAGGAAAGCCAGAACGAGATTCGTCGATCTGCCTATTTTGAAAACGCGTTTCTGTCGCCACGCCCAGACGGACGGGCTGACGTAATGGATGGTTTTGATCCCCTGCTTTTTCAGATTACCTTCGAGGGTAATGTTGAAATCAGGCGCATCAATGCCGACAAAGACATCGGGCTTGAGTTCGGTAAAACGACGCGTCAGATCGGCGCGGATATGCAGCAAACGACGCAGGCGACCCAGCACCTCGACGATCCCCATCACCGCCAGCTCTTCCATCTCATACCAGGCTTCACACCCTTCAGCCTGCATCAATGGACCGGCAACGCCGACAAAGCGCGCGTTGGGAACGCGCGCTTTGAGCGCTCGAATAAGACCGGCACCAAGAATATCGCCGGAGGTTTCTCCGGCGACAAGGGCGATCGTCAGCGGGCGACTATCAACCATTAACGAATCAGACCGCGAGTTGAGCGTGCGAAGAATTCCACAAACGCGTTCACCTCAGGATGCTGTTTCGCCAGTTCAGCGATTTCCGGCTTCGCCTCTTCCAGCGTTTTACCGTTACGGTACAGCTGTTTGTAGGCGTTGCGGATAGCCATGATCGCTTCACGGCTGAAGCCGCGACGCTTCAGGCCTTCGATATTGACGCCAAACGGCGTCGCATGGTTGCCCTGCGCAATCACATACGGCGGGACGTCCTGCGCCACGCCGGAGCAGCCGCCGACCATCACGTGCGCACCAATGATGCAGAACTGATGGACTGCGGTCATGCCGCCAATGATGGCATGATCGTCAACTGATACGTGTCCCGCCAGCGTTGCGTTGTTGGCGAGAATACAGCGGCTACCTACGGTACAGTCATGCGCGATATGCGCGTTGACCATAAAGAGGTTGTCGCTGCCCACCTTCGTCAATCCACCACCCTGTTCGGTACCACGATGAATGGTGACGCTTTCGCGAATGCGGTTACGATCGCCAATTTCCACACGGGTCGGTTCGCCAGCATATTTCAGGTCCTGGTTAACTTCGCCGATGGAGGCGAACTGATAGATCTCGTTGTCGCGGCCAATGGTCGTATGACCATTCACGACGACGTGAGATTTCAGTACGGTACCCTCACCAATTTCGACATGGGGTCCAACAATACAAAATGGACCAATGTGGACGTTAGCACCGATAACGGCACCCTCTTCCACAATGGCGGTTGGATGAATAAAGGCGGTTTTATCAATCACGTATCAGGCCTCCCGGCTACGCGCACACATCATGGTTGCTTCGCAAACAACTTTGCCGTCAACCAGAGCTACGCCTTTAAAGCGAGTCAGGCCACGACGCGTTTTTTCAAAAGTCACTTCCATGATCATCTGATCACCAGGCACAACCGGGCGCTTAAAGCGCGCTTCGTCGATACCTGCGAAGTAATACAGCTCACCCGGCTCCAGTTTACCAACGCTTTTAAACGCCAGAATACCGGTAGCCTGAGCCATCGCTTCCAGGATCAATACGCCCGGGAAGATAGGCTTCCCAGGGAAATGCCCCTGGAAGAATGGCTCGTTTACAGAAACATTTTTCACTGCGCGCAGAAAACGACCTTCTTCAAAATCCAGCACACGATCTACCAGCAGAAACGGGTAGCGGTGCGGCAGAAGTTCTAAAATCTCTTCAATATGCAGAGTATGAGTGTCAGTAGTCAAAATACTCTTCCTGTCAAAATATCTGAATGGCAATAATAACACGGCCTGCCGGTTTTAAAGAAAGCCGACAGGCCGGGAAGTGTGCGTTAAACGGGTGAACGCTTAGTTTTGTTGATCGATTTTGCGCTCAATGGCCTTGAGGCGCTTGCTCATATCATCAATATTCATCACCAGGGCGGCAGTTTTACGCCACGCCTTGTTAGGCTGCAACGGAATGCCTGAGGAGTAGACGCCCGGTTCGGTAATAGGACGCATAACCATGCCCATCCCTGTGACCGTGACTTTATCGCATATTTCCATATGCCCGTTAATGACGCTGGCACCGCCAATCATACAGTAACGGCCAATCTTCAGGCTGCCTGCCATAATAACGCCACCGGCAACCGCAGTATTGTCGCCAATCACAACGTTATGTGCAATCTGGCACTGGTTATCGATGATAACACCATTACCGATAATCGTGTCATCAAGCGCACCCCGGTCAATGGTCGTGCATGCGCCAATTTCGACGCGATCGCCGATGATCACCCGTCCCAGCTGCGGGATCTTCACCCAGTTACCACGATCGTTGGCATAACCGAAACCATCAGCGCCAATGACGGTGCTGGACTGGATCAGGCAATGTTCACCGATTTCGATCTCATGGTAAACGGAGACATTGGCCCACAGGCGAGAGCCTGCACCAATTTTTGTTTTTTTACCCACGAAGCAACCGGGACCAATGACCACGTTATCGCCCAGCACGACGTCTGATTCGATAACTGCATTGGCACCAATTGATACGTTGTTACCCAGCTGCGCCGTCGGATCAACCACCGCACTGGGTGCGATGTTCTGTGCCGGCTGCGGCGTGGTATCAAGAATTTGTGCCATACGGGCATACGTCAGGTAGGGGTTCTTCACTACCAGCGCTGCACCTGCGGCAAATGGCAAATCGTCCTGCGTCAGTACGACAGCAGACGCCTGGCAAAGCGCCAGATGTTCACGGTACTTCGGGCTTACCATGAAGGTGATAGTGCCTGCCTTAGCAGACTGCATGGACGCAACAGCGGTGATGACGATATCGCCATCACCGTGTAATTCTGCATCCAACTGCTGAGCTAAATCAGCTAGTCGAATTGAAGGCATTACTTATTTAACCTGTTTCAGGACATCAGCGGTGATGTCTTTAACATCGCTGCTGTTGAATGCAACAGCATTACCATCAACAACCAGATCGATGTTCTGATCGGCAGCAACAGCTTTCACAGCGGACTGGATACGGGTAACCAGCTTGCCACGTTCTTCGTTAGAACGACGTTGACGATCCTGCTCAAAAGCTTGCGCTTTTTGAGAGAAAGTCTGACGCTGAGCCATTACGTCTTTTTCCAGTTTGCTGCGCTCGCTCGCTTTCATGGTAGAACCATCGCGCTGCAGACGCTGCATTTTGGATTGCAGATCTTTTTCCATACCCTGCAGTTCGCTTGCACGGCCTTTGAACTCGTTTTCCAGTGTGGCAGAAACACCTGTTTTCTGCGCAACCTGCTGGAACAAGTTACCCATATTGACGATTGCAATTTTGTCCGCTGCCTGAGCAGAAGTTGCCATCGCTAAACCGAGACCTGCAGCTAATAACCACTTTTTCACAATTAACTCCTTACCATCCCATTGGTACCCGAAGGTACCGTTCTTTGCGTGGCAAGGCGATCCTGCGATCGCCAGTTGTCAGCGCTACACTGCCAACGCATTCCTTTGCGACGGACAATTACCAGGTTTTACCAATGTTAAACTGGAACTGCTCCGCTTTGTCTCCCTCGTATTTCTTAAACGGCTGGGCGTAGGAGAAGACCAACGGCCCCAGCGGTGACATCCATTGTAGTGCGAGACCCGCAGACATACGAATATTGCTCGGATCGCTGTAGTCCGGAATACCTGCTTCTCTCGTCGCAGAGGTATTCTGCCAGTTAGTATCCCATACGGTACCCGCATCCAGGAAGAAGGAGGTACGTACGGAATTGGCATACTTATCGCTGATAAACGGCGTCGGGGTAATAAACTCCAGGCTAGCGACGCCCATGGCGTTACCGCCTACAGCATCATCAGAGCTACATACCTGGCTCGATGAAGGTTTGTCGCAGTTGTCTTCGTCATTGCCGCCGTAATAGGCCGCTTTCGGACCAATGTTATTGGACTGGAAGCCACGCACGGTGCTTGAGCCGCCCGCATAGAAGTTCTCGTAGAATGGCAGTTCTTTGCCACCTAAGCCGTCGCCGTAACCCCAGCGCGTACGACCCAGAACCACCCATTTATGATCTTCGTCGATCGGGAAGTAGGACGCCGTATCGAGGGTGACTTTGTAGAACTCATTATCTGAGCCCGGGACGGTAACTTTACCGTTCAGGTTGACGCGTGAACCTTCGGTTGGGAAGAAGCCACGGTCGAGGCGGTTGTACGTCCAGCCATAGTTGAAGGTGAAGTCATCGGCGGCAAAGCCGTTATCATCATTCGAGGTGCTTGCAGACTGTCCGATAGAGTCCAGATAACGCCACATGGCCACCTGCGGCTGCATGTTGGACAGGTCGTTATGCACATAACCTAAGCCAGCACGCAAGGTGTTGTATTCGTTAATTGGGAAGCCGAGCGTACCATCAACACCGTAGCTTTTGTTGGTGTACGAAGACAGGTCCGCATCATCCGCTTTAAAGTCGTTATAGAAAATACGACCGCCCAGACTCACACCATCAACGGTGAAGTACGGATTAGTAACGGAGAGTTCAGAGTAAGTCTGGTAGTCGTTCTTGGTACCGTTGATACCCACAGAATAGCCGGTACCTAACCAGTTATCCTGCTGCACGCCCACCTGGAAGCTTACGCCGCTTTCCGTGCCGTAACCGACACCAAAGTTGAAGCTACCGGTATTACGCTCTTTGACCTTGTAAACGACGTCTACCTGGTCTGGCTTACCTGGCACGCGCTGGGTGTCGGTATCGACGGTTTCGAAATAACCCAGACGGTTCAGACGCTCTTTACCCTGATCAACCAGATCGCTGCCCAGCCACGCCCCTTCCATCTGGCGCATTTCGCGGCGCAGAACGGCATCTTTAGAGGTATCGTTACCTTCGAAGCGGATCTTACGAACGTAGAAACGGTTACCCGCATCGACGTTAACGTGGAGCTTAACGGTTTTATCCGTATCGTTGATTTCAGGCTGAGTCTGTACGCGCGGATAGGCATAACCATAGCGGCCGAGCAGCTTTTTAATGCCGTCTTCCATCTTGGTCACTTTCGCGCCGCTATAGAGCTCACCCGGCTGCAGTTTGGTCAGGCTTTCGATCTCGGCAGAGTGACCCGCGAGGTTACCACTCACTTCCACACCAGAAAGCTTGTACTGATCGCCTTCGGTAATGTTAACGGTGATGTAGATGCCTTTCTTGTCCGGCGTCAGGCTGACCTGGGTCGAGTCGATGTTGAAGCGCGCGTAGCCGCGGTCCAGATAGTAGCTGCGCAGGGTCTCAAGGTCGCCCGCCAGTTTCTGTTTCTGGTATTTACGGTCGCCCACCACGTTCCACCACGGCACTTCGTCGCGCAGCTGGAAGGTGGAGATCAGTTCATCGGTGCTGAACGCATGGTTACCGACGATGTTGATCTGCTGGATCTTCGCGGAAACGCCTTCCTGGAAGACCAGCTTCAGGTCGACACGGTTACGTGGCAGCGGAGTCACCACCGCTTTCACGCTCGCGCTGTATTTACCGACGCTGTAGTAGAAATCTTCCAGGCCTTTCTCGATATCAGAGAGGGTGGTGCGATCCAGAGATTCGCCAACACGCACGCCAGAGGCTTCAAGGTTTTGCTTGAGCATGTCGTCTTTCACCGACTTGTTGCCGGAGAAGGTGATGCTGGCAATGGTTGGGCGCTCTTTTACCTGAACCAGCAGCGTGTCACCATCGCGCAGGACGCGGACGTCCTCGAAGTTGCCGGTGGCAAACAGGGCGCGAATGGTATTACTAATGTCTTCATCATTAACCGTGTCGCCTGGGCGCACTGGCATACTGAGGAGGGCCGCACCAACGGCGACACGCTGAAGGCCTTCGAAATGAATATCTTTCACTACGAACCCGTCAGCACCGTATACGGTCGCGCTGCTAAACAGCAGCGACGCTATGAGCAACTTTTTCATCGCCATCGTTATTATGCGTTCTTCCTAACACTCTCTTACAACCGAGAGAAATCATTGAAAAGTGCAAGCCCCATTAACAGCACCAGTAAAATCGAACCAATGCGATAACTAAAGTCTTGAACTCGCTCGGATACCGGCCCGCCTTTTAGCTTCTCAATAGCTAAAAACAGCAGATGACCCCCATCTAAAACAGGCAGTGGGAACAGGTTGATTATCCCGAGGTTCACGCTAATGAGCGCAAGAAACATGAGATAGTAAATCACCCCGAACTCTGCTGACATCCCAGCCCCCTGAGCGATCGAAATCGGCCCACTGAGGTTGTTCAGTTTTACGTCACCGGTAATCAATTTACCCAGCATTTGCACGGTCAGTTTCATCAGTTGCCATGTTTTATCCGTGGCTTCAAGGATGGCGCTGAACGGCCCATACTGGCGTATTGTCTTGTACTCATCAGGCAGCGGGATCACTTTTGGCACCACGCCTGCAAACCCTTCTGCCTTTCCACCGCCCGGTTTGGTATCCGGGATAAGCGTTAAGGAGAGCGGGCTCCCCTGCCTTTCTATCTCCAGCGCCAGCGGCGTACCTGGATTATCACGCACCAGAGTAACAAAGGTCATCCACTGCGTTAAAGGTTGACCATCGACTTTAACGATCCTGTCGCCCGCTTGCAAACCTGCTTTACGCGCTGCGGAATCAGACTGGACTTCTGCCAGCACCGGTTCAATCTGCGCGCCGCGTGGGCGAATGCCTAACGCCGCAACGGGATCCTCTTTATCTGGCTCAAAAGTCCAGTTGCGTAAGTTCAGAATTTTATCCTGACGCGTACTGGAACCGAAAGGTGACACGCTGACGGTGGTCTGCTCGTCGCCAATTTTGGCAACCAGTTGTAACCGCACCGCATCCCAATCAGGGGTTTCGATGCCATCAATCGCTTTAAGTTCCATGCCCGGATTAATTTGCGCGCTTGCCGCGATGGAGTTGGGTGTAATTTCACCAACAACCGGACGAACGCCAGGGACACCGATGATAAACACCAGCCAGTAGGCAAAGACAGCGAAGATGAAGTTGGCCACCGGACCGGCAGCAATGATGGCGGCGCGCTGGCCGACGGTTTTGTTGTTGAACGCGTAATGTCGCACTTCAGGCGCCACTGGCTCTACGCGCTCATCCAGCATTTTGACGTAACCGCCGAGTGGGATAAGGGCAATCACAAATTCCGTGCCGTGGCGATCGTTACGACGCCAGAGCGCTTTCCCAAAGCCGATTGAAAAGCGCTCTACCCTTACGCCACAGCGCCGAGCAACCCAGAAATGGCCAAATTCATGCACCGTGATAAGTACACCCAGTGCAACAATGAACGCCGCCAGATTCCAGAGAATGCTAAGCATAAAACCTTCCGTTAAATCGTCCCAAACACCAGCAAAAACAGGCAAGCAAACACGGGAACTGCCGCCGTCAGGCTGTCTATGCGATCCAGGATACCACCGTGCCCTGGAATAAGATTGCCACTGTCTTTGATCCCTGCTTCACGCTTAAACATACTTTCGGTCAGATCACCCAGCACGGAAGCCAGCGCTGCGACGATAGAACAGACCAATAATGTTGCCGGTGCCACCTCAAGGTTGGCCCATACGCCATAACCCCAGGAGATAATCGCCGCCGTAAACAGACCGCCGATAAAGCCCTGCCAGGTTTTTCCCGGAGAAACCTTCGGTGCCAGTTTATGTTTGCCAAACAGTTTACCAAACATATAGGCGCCAGAGTCAGCCCCCCAGACGAGAATCATGACATAAAGCAGCCATAACGCCCCACTGTAAGGGTTGTCGTCGTAGTGCCAGGTACGGAGGGCAAGCATTCCCCAGAAGAAAGGAACGATGGTGAATAGCCCAAAACAGAGGCGCAGTAGTTTTGAATTACGCCATAGCGACGCAGAGCCAGGATAGAAGAGCACCAGCAGCAGCGCTGCCAGCCACCATCCCAGCGAAAGCCAGAGCGAACCCGCTATTATCGGCTGATGAATATTGTGATGGTACTCTGGCAACATAAAGAGCATCAGCGCCAGCATCAGGCCACACAGCACCGCCAGCCATACCCGCTGCGAACGCGAGGTAAAGCCGCTAAGCTGCCCCCATTCCCACGCTGCCAGCATGCAAACGACCAGTGTAACAATAGCGAAGCCCACCGGTGGCAGTAAAAACAGCGCCGCGATGACAACAGGTATTAAAACAAACGCAGAAATCAGGCGATACTTCAGCAAAAGCTACCCCCATCAGGCGTTGTCGCCACCAGGCTCGGTACCACCGAAACGACGCTCTCGATTGGCAAAGGCATGCAGCGCACCTTCAAAGTCTTGTTCATCAAAATCGGGCCAAAGAACATCTGTAAAGTAAAGTTCGGCATAGGCAATTTGCCACAGCAAAAAGTTACTGATGCGATGTTCTCCCCCTGTCCTAATTACTAAATCCACGGGTGTCAGTTCACTCATGCAGATTTGCTGACTCAGCGCCTCTTCATCAATCTGGTCCGGCTGTAATAGCCCTTCCTGAACCTGTTCAGCCAAATGCCGTACACCCTGGACAATGTCCCAACGTCCACCATAATTCGCCGCGATATTGAGCGTTAAACCGGTGTTTTGCCCGGTCAACGCTTCCGCTTTACGAATGCGTTCCTGAAGACGTGAGTTAAAACGACTGGTATCGCCGATAATCCGCAGGCGAACGTTGTGGCGGTGCAGGCTTTTTACTTCGCTGTCGAGCGCCCACACGAACAATTCCATCAACGCGCTAACTTCCTGCGCAGGTCGATTCCAGTTTTCACTGCTGAAAGCATAGAGCGTTAACGCGTCAATGCCGTTATTGGCGGCAAAAGAAACGGCGCGGCGCACAGATTTCGCCCCAGCTTTATGCCCAAAGGCTCGGATCTTCCCTTGTCTTTTCGCCCAGCGGCCATTGCCATCCATGATGATTGCTACATGACGACAGCCATGTGCTGGCAAGTTCTCGCTTATTGGTTGATTCGCAGACAACATAACGCGTTTTTGGTCCCTGAAAGGATTTAACGGTACTCAGGAATACTGAAGCCTTTACGTAAAAAAGCCGTGTCATACCACGGCTTACCTGACCACGTAACGTCAACTACCCGTAATCAGGTGGCGCAGACTATATCACTGAAGCCCAACGCTAACAAATAGCATGACCATACGCGGCTGGATTATCACCAGCTTGCGAGGTGCGTCACCGCTTTTTGCGCCGTGAGCCTGGCTTTCGCATCGACGGTCAGCACATCATCCACACTTTGCGGCTCGCGTAAATCCATCGCCTCAAGAACAGACAGGTTCAGCGCAGCGATATCCGTAAAGCGGATCCGCTGTTCGAGGAAGGCGGCGACAGCTATTTCGTTCGCCGCGTTGAGGGCGGTCGTCGCCGCTTGTCCCTGCTCGAATGCTTCCATCGCCAGCTTCAGGCACGGATAGCGCTGATAGTCCGGCGCACTGAACGTCAGCGCACTTAATTTGCAGAAGTCGAGCGGCTTAACGCCGGAGACCACGCGGTTTGGCCACGCCATCGTATGGGCGATAGGCGTACGCATATCGGGTTCGCCTAACTGCGCCATCACGCTGCCATCCCGATAACGGACCATGGAGTGGATCACCGACTGCGGGTGAATCAACACTTCCATCTGCGCTGCCGAGGCGTTAAACAACCAGCGGGCTTCAATGTATTCCAGACCTTTATTCATCATGGTGGCAGAATCGACGGAGATTTTACGCCCCATTGACCAGTTCGGATGACGACAGGCCTGATCCGGGGTCATTGAGACCAGATCAGACAACGGCGTATCACGGAATGGGCCACCAGACCCGGTAAGCAGGATAGAAGAGACCCCATTCTGCTCAAGATCAGCGTACCCCAGGTTTTGCTGAAACGGTTGCGGTAAACTCTGAAAAATAGCGTTATGTTCGCTATCTACCGGCAAAAGTTGCGCGCCACGCTGCTTCACCGCCTCCATAAACAGGCGTCCACAGGTCACCAGCGACTCTTTATTCGCCAGCAGCACCGTTTTCCCGGCATCGATCGCCGAAAGCGTCGGCAGCAGGCCCGCAGCCCCGACGATTGCCGCCATCACCTGATCAACCTCACCCAGGGCAGCCATATCGCAGGCCGCCTGCTGACCGCTTAATACCTCGGTCCGGCTGCCGCTCTCGATCAGCAATGCTTTTACCTGGCGAGCACTCTCCTCGTCGTCCATAACCGCATAGCGTGGCGAAAACTCAAGACACTGCTCAACCATCCGCTGAACGTTTTTCCCGGCGACCAGTGCGGTCACAGCGTAATGTTCAGGATTGTGGCGAACGACGTCGAGCGTGCTGCAACCGATGGAGCCGGTTGAGCCGAGGAGTGTTAATTGCTTCATGAATTGTCCAGAAGTAGTGAAACCAGCAAAGCAAAACGCCGCCAGCAAAGCCCATCGGGCCTTCTGTACGGCGTTTTATCAGATTACGTCAGAAATCAGAACTGCATCAGTTCCGCTTCTTTTTCTGCCAGCGCCGCATCAAGTTTCTTGATAGCAGCATCGGTCAGTTTCTGTACGTCGTCCTGAGAACGGCGATCGTCATCTTCGCTGATCTCTTTGTCTTTCAGCAGTGCTTTCACTTTATCGTTCGCGTCACGGCGAACGTTACGCACGGCCACACGGCCCTGCTCTGCTTCACCACGTACCACTTTGATCAGATCTTTACGACGCTCTTCGGTCAGCGCTGGCAGTGGAACACGGATATCCGTGCCTGCAGAGCTTGGGTTCAGACCCAGATCGGAGGCCATGATGGCTTTCTCAACGGCCGGGCCCATTGAACGATCGAAGACGTTGATCTTCAGCGTACGGGTATCTTCTACCGTCACCTGCGCCAGCTGACGCAGCGGGGTTGGCGTACCGTAGTATTCCACGACGATACCGTCCAGCAGGCTCGGAGAAGCACGGCCAGTACGAATTTTGCTGATTTGGGTTTTGAACGCTTCTACGCATTTGTCCATGCGTACTTCAGCATCTTTTCTGATGTCGTTAATCACGTTACGAATCCTTGGAAACTTGTCTCAGGCAGACTATCCACCAGCACATCGCTACAGGTGTGCTAAGTATAGTCGCGTTTAATTCATGACAACGCCAAAGGCGCGTCCAGGTAAGATATCACTACAAAGTAAAGCGGAATCTTACCTGTATTTAGCGTCGACGGAAATTATTCCGTGATCAAAGTGCCTTCTTTTTCGCCCATAACGACACGACGCAGCGCGCCAGGCTTGTTCATGTTGAAAACACGGATCGGCAGTTTGTGGTCGCGAGCCAGCGTGAAGGCGGCAAGATCCATCACTTTGAGTTCTTTATCCAGCACTTCGCTGTAGGACAGCTGATCGTACATGGTAGCCGCAGGATCTTTTGCCGGATCGGCAGTAAACACGCCATCGACTTTGGTCGCTTTCAGTACCACATCGGCTTCGATCTCAATACCGCGCAGGCAGGCCGCGGAATCGGTGGTAAAGAACGGGTTCCCCGTACCGGCGGAGAGGATCACCACGCGGTTGTTGCGCAGCAGGCTGATGGCTTCGGCCCAGCTGTAGTTATCACACACGCCATTTAACGGAATAGCGGACATCAGGCGTGCATTCACATAGGCACGATGCAGTGCATCACGCATAGCCAGGCCATTCATGACCGTTGCCAGCATACCCATGTGGTCGCCCACCACGCGATTCATGCCTGCTTTTGCCAGACCCGCGCCACGGAAAAGGTTACCACCGCCAATGACTACGCCAACCTGGATGCCCAGTTCAACCAGTTCTTTGATTTCCTGCGCCATGCGGTCAAGGATGCTTGCGTCGATACCGAAGCCTTCCGACCCTTGCAGCGCTTCGCCACTCAGCTTAAGCAGAATGCGTTTGTAAACGGGTTTTGCATTGGTAGCCATATTTCTTTCCTGGGACTGTCAACGATTAAGAGGGGGTTAATTCTGGCGACATGATATATCGCATCTCAACACAGACACTATAGGCATCTGGCTGATTTACACATAACGTACACAAAAAGAAGCCGCCCTCAGGCGGCTCCTTTTCAATCATTAAGACTGCTTGGACATTGCAGCAACTTCTGCTGCGAAGTCAGTCTCAACTTTCTCGATACCTTCGCCCACTTCGAAGCGGATGAAGCCAGTTACGTCAGCGTTGTGCTCTTTCAGCAGCTGAGCAACAGTTTTGCTTGGATCCATAACGAAAGGCTGGCCAGTCAGAGAAACTTCGCCGGTGAATTTCTTCATGCGGCCTTCAACCATTTTCTCTGCGATTTCTTTTGGCTTGCCAGACTGCATGGCGATGTCCAGCTGAACCTGGTACTCTTTCTCTACTACTTCAGCAGACACGTCTTCTGGCTTAACGAATTCTGGCTTGCTTGCAGCGATGTGCATTGCCAGCTGTTTAACCAGCTCTTCGTCAGCGCCTTTAGCCGCAACCAGAACACCGATACGCGCGCCGTGCTGGTATGAACCCAGTACTTCGCCTTCCAGGGAAGATACGCGACGGATGTTGATGTTCTCACCGATTTTAGCAACCAGCGCAACACGCTCTTCTTCGAACTGTGCTTTCAGAACTTCAACGTCGGTGATTTTGCCAGCAATAGCTGCATCCAGAACTTTGTTAGCAAATGCCTGGAAACCGCCATCTTTAGCAACGAAGTCAGTCTGGCAGTTAACTTCCAGAATGATGCCGTAGGTGCCGTCGATCTTAGTGATGATCACGCCGTCAGCAGCAACGTTGCCTGCTTTCTTAGCGGCTTTGATCGCACCAGACTTACGCATGTTTTCGATTGCCAGCTCGATGTCGCCGTTCGCTTCAGTCAGCGCTTTTTTGCAATCCATCATGCCTGCGCCAGTACGCTCACGCAGCTCTTTTACCAGGGATGCGGTAATTTCAGCCATTCTTAAATCCTCGGGAGATGTGAACTGCCCGGCCAGAAGCCAAACAGTATAAATTGAAAAAAGGGGCCGATAATTGGCCCCTATTCATACACGGTACTAATAAGGGGTAGAACCTTATTATTCAGCTTCTACGAAGCTTTCTTCCGCCTGAGAAGCCAGATCCTGGGAACGGCCTTCACGAACGGTAGTAGCTACAGCGCTCAGGTACAGGCTAACAGCACGGATTGCATCGTCGTTACCCGGGATAACGAAGTCAACACCGTCCGGATCGGAGTTGGTATCAACGATTGCGAATACTGGGATACCCAGGTTGTTAGCTTCTTTGATTGCGATGTGCTCGTGGTCAGCATCGATAACGAACAGCGCGTCTGGCAGGCCGCCCATATCTTTGATACCGCCCAGGCTGTTTTCCAGCTTGTCCAGCTCACGAGTGCGCATCAGCGCTTCTTTTTTGGTCAGCTTTTCGAAAGTACCGTCCTGAGACTGGGTTTCCAGATCTTTCAGGCGCTTGATAGACTGACGAACGGTTTTCCAGTTGGTCAGCATACCGCCCAGCCAGCGATGGTTCACGAAGAACTGGTCGCAGCTGTTAGCAGCTTCTTTCACAGCTTCGCTTGCAGCGCGCTTAGTACCAACGAACAGAATCTTACCTTTACGGGAAGAGATCTTGTTCAGCTCAGCCAGGGCTTCGTTGAACATTGGTACAGTTTTCTCAAGGTTGATGATGTGAACTTTGTTACGCGCGCCGAAGATGAAAGGCTTCATTTTCGGGTTCCAGTAACGGGTCTGGTGACCGAAGTGAACACCAGCCTTGAGCATGTCGCGCATGGAAACAGTTGCCATGTTTAAAACCTCTATTTAAAAGTTGGGGTTATGCCTCCACGTATCCCATATTACCGACCCCAAAGGGCACCCCGGAATATGTGCCGATACGTGTGTGTTGTTACACAAAGTGAGATTTGTCGCTCCCGTCCATCCTGTGTATCTGAAATGGATCGGAAGTCCGGCGCGCTTTATACCACAAAACGCTACCTGAAACCAACAATTGTTGGCGGTGTGTGCGGTGAAGGAATCTCAATTTGGCAGCATGTGCGCCAGACTGATACCATTGACAACACTTAGACTAGTATTGTCGAAAAAAACGACACTGATGGACAGATTACATGGCTATCTCTATTAAGACACCTGAAGAAATTGAAAAGATGCGCGTCGCCGGTCGTCTGGCCGCTGAAGTGCTGGAAATGATCGAGCCGTTCGTCAAACCGGGCGTCAGCACCGGTGAGCTGGATCGCATCTGTAATGACTATATCGTTAACGAGCAGCACGCGGTTTCCGCCTGCCTCGGCTACCACGGTTTCCCGAAATCCGTCTGTATCTCTATTAATGAAGTGGTGTGCCACGGTATTCCGGATGACGAAAAGCTGCTGAAAGATGGCGACATCGTTAACATCGACGTGACCGTCATTAAAGACGAGTATCACGGTGATACTTCCAAAATGTTCATCGTTGGTAAACCGACTATCCTGGGTGAGCGCCTGTGTAAAGTGACTCAGGAGAGCCTCTACCTGGCCCTGAAGATGGTCAAGCCAGGCATTCGTCTGCGTACCCTCGGTGCGGCTATCCAGAAATTTGTCGAAGCAGAAGGTTTCTCGGTGGTGCGCGAATACTGCGGTCACGGCATTGGCCGTGTCTTCCACGAAGAGCCGCAGGTTCTGCACTATGATGCGGATGACGGCGGCGTGGTGCTGCAGGCGGGCATGACCTTCACCATCGAGCCGATGGTCAACTCCGGCGATTACCGCATCCGCACCATGAAAGATGGCTGGACGGTGAAAACCAAAGACCGGAGCTTGTCTGCCCAGTACGAGCATACTATTGTGGTGACCGACAACGGCTGCGAAATTCTGACGTTACGCAAGGATGACACCATCCCGGCGATACTCTCGCAAGACGCATGATAAGAAGCCGGCAAATGCCGGCTTTTTTAATGGCTATCGTTTTTTCTTATGGGTGGCGCGCAATGAGTAACCTTTTACCCGAACAGTATGCCAATACGGCACTCCCCACCCTGCCCGGTCAGCCGGATAACCCCGGCGTCTGGCCGACGGCCGAACTGAACTGCGCCGGCATCAAAGCGCATATCGATACCTTCCAGCGCTGGCTGGGAGACGCCTTTGACAGCGGGATCTCCGCCGAAGCGCTCATTGAGGCGCGCACCGAATTCATCGATCAGCTCCTGCAGCGCTTATGGATTGATTACGGGTTTGGTCAGCTGGGTGATGTGGCGCTGGTCGCCGTCGGCGGCTATGGCCGCGGCGAGCTGCACCCGCTTTCGGATATCGACCTGCTGATCCTGAGCCGGAAAAAGCTACCTGACGAGCAGGCGCAGAAGATTGGCGAATTGCTGACCCTGCTGTGGGACGTCAAGCTGGAAATCGGCCACAGCGTGCGCACCCTGGAAGAGTGTCTGCTGGAGGGGCTATCCGATCTCACCGTCGCCACCAACCTGATTGAGTCGCGCCTGCTGATTGGCGACGTGGCCCTGTTCCTCGAACTGCAAAAACACATCTTCAGCGATGGCTTCTGGCCGTCAGAAAAGTTTTTCGCCGCCAAGGTCGATGAGCAGCAGGTGCGCCACCAGCGCTACCACGGCACCAGCTACAACCTGGAGCCGGATATCAAAAGCAGCCCCGGCGGCCTGCGCGATATCCACACCCTGCAGTGGGTCGCCCGTCGCCATTTCGGTGCCACTTCGCTGGATGAGATGGTGGGCTTTGGTTTTCTCACCGAGGCGGAACGCACCGAGCTGAATGAGTGTCTGCATCTGCTGTGGCGCATCCGTTTTGCCCTGCACCTCGAAGTGACCCGCTACGACAACCGTCTGCTGTTTGACCGCCAGCTGAGCGTCGCCCAGCGTCTGCACTACAGCGGCGAAGGTAACGAGCCGGTTGAGCAGATGATGAAGGACTTCTTCCGCGTCACCCGTCGCGTGGGGGAACTGAATCAGATGCTGTTGCAGCTGTTCGACGAGGCGATCCTGGCCCTGACCGCGGATGAAAAACCGCGTCCGATTGACGACGAATTCCAGCTGCGCGGCACCTTAATCGATCTGCGTGACGAGACGCTGTTTATCCGCAAGCCGGAAGCGATTCTGCGGATGTTCTACGCCATGGTGCGTAACAGCAACATCACCGGGATCTACTCCACTACCCTGCGCCACCTGCGCCATGCCCGCCGCCATCTGACCCAGCCTTTGTGCTATATCCCGGAAGCGCGGTCGCTGTTCCTGAGTATGTTGCGCCACCCTGGCGCGGTCAGCCGCGGGCTGCTGCCGATGCACCGTCACAGCGTGCTCTGGGCCTACATGCCCCAGTGGTCGCATATCGTCGGCCAGATGCAGTTCGATCTGTTCCATGCCTATACCGTGGATGAACACACCATCCGCGTGATGCTGAAGCTGGAAAGCTTCGCCAATGAGGAGGTGCGCAGCCGCCACCCGCTCTGCGTGGAACTCTGGCCGCGCCTCACCAATCCGGAACTGATCCTGATTGCGGCCCTGTTCCACGATATTGCCAAAGGGCGCGGCGGCGACCACTCGATCCTCGGCGCAGAAGACGTGTTGAAATTCGCCGAGCTGCACGGGCTCAATTCGCGTGAAACCCAGCTGGTAGCCTGGCTGGTACGCCACCACCTGCTGATGTCGGTTACCGCCCAGCGTCGCGATATTCAGGATCCTGAGGTGATCAAACAGTTTGCCGAAGTGGTGCAGACTGAGAACCGCCTGCGTTTCCTGGTGTGCCTGACGGTGGCCGATATCTGCGCTACCAACGAGACGCTGTGGAACAGCTGGAAGCAGAGCCTGCTGCGTGAACTCTACTTCGCCACCGAGAAGCAGCTGCGTCGCGGTATGCAGAGCACGCCGGACATGCGCGAGCGCGTGCGACATCACCAGATGCAGGCTCTGGCGCTGTTGCGGATGGAGAATATAAATGAAGAGGCGCTGCATTTGATCTGGGCGCGCTGTCGCGCCAACTACTTTGTGCGTCATAGCCCGAACCAGCTGGCCTGGCACGCCCGCCATCTGCTGCAGCACGATCTGACGAAGCCCTTGATCCTGCTCAGCCCGCAGGCGACCCGCGGCGGAACGGAGATCTTTATCTGGAGCCCCGACCGCGCTTATCTGTTTGCCGCGGTCTGTGCGGAACTAGACCGACGTAACCTCAGCGTGCACGACGCGCAGATTTTTACCACCCGCGACGGCATGGCGATGGATACCTTTATTGTGCTGGAGCCGGACGGCAGTCCGCTGTCGGCGGATCGTCACGAGCCGATTCGCTACGGGCTGGAGCAGGCGATCACCCAGCACAGCTGGCAGCCACCGCAGCCACGTCGCCAGCCGGCCAAACTGCGCCACTTCACCGTCGATACCGAGGTCAATTTCCTGCCAACGCATACCGACCGGAAATCCTTCCTCGAGCTGATCGCCCTTGACCAGCCGGGGCTGCTTGCCCGGGTCGGACAGGTGTTTGCCGATCTGGGAATTTCGCTGCATGGGGCCAGAATTACAACCATTGGCGAGCGAGTAGAAGATTTATTTATAATCGCCACAGCAGACCGTCGTGGGCTTAATAATGCCCTGCAACAGGAAGTGCAACAACGGTTGACAGCAGCCCTCAATCCAAACGATAAAGGGTGATGTTTTTTTTTACCTGGAAAGAGTTGAACTATGCAGCAGTTACAGAACGTTATTGAGTCCGCTTTTGAGCGTCGCGCCGAAATTACCCCGGCAAATGTAGATACCGTCACCCGCGAGGCGGTCAATCAGGTTATTTCCCTGCTTGATTCCGGCGCGCTGCGTGTAGCGGAGAAAATCGACGGTCAGTGGGTCACTCACCAGTGGCTGAAGAAAGCGGTACTGCTCTCTTTCCGTATTAACGATAACCAGGTTATCGACGGTGCGGAAAGCCGCTACTTCGATAAAGTCCCGATGAAATTCGCTGATTACGACGAAGCGCGTTTCCAGAAAGAAGGTTTCCGCGTGGTACCACCGGCAGCGGTGCGTCAGGGTGCATTTATCGCCCGCAACACCGTGCTGATGCCATCCTATGTGAACATCGGCGCTTACGTTGATGAAGGCACCATGGTAGATACCTGGGCGACCGTAGGCTCCTGTGCGCAGATCGGTAAAAACGTACACCTCTCCGGCGGCGTGGGCATCGGTGGTGTTCTGGAGCCGCTGCAGGCGAACCCGACCATTATCGAAGACAACTGCTTCATCGGCGCACGCTCCGAAGTGGTTGAAGGCGTGATCGTAGAAGAAGGCTCCGTGATCTCCATGGGCGTTTACATCGGCCAGAGCACCCGTATTTACGATCGCGAAACCGGCGAAGTACATTATGGTCGCGTCCCGGCGGGCTCCGTGGTGGTCTCCGGTAACCTGCCATCGAAAGATGGCAAATACAGCCTCTATTGTGCGGTCATCGTCAAAAAAGTCGATGCGAAAACCCGCGGCAAAGTTGGCATCAACGAACTGCTGCGCACCATCGATTAATCGGGTATAACAAAAAGCGGGGGCAACCCCGCTTTTTTTATATCTGAGGGTGGCGAAAATAGATTTTTTCGTGAATTATTCATGGGTTATGTTGAGATCAAGGGTACCGCTATGTACGATAATCTGAAAAGTCTGGGCATTACTAATCCTGATGAAATTGACCGTTACAGCCTCCGTCAGGAAGCCAACAACGATATCCTGAAAATCTATTTCCACAAGGATAAAGGCGAATTCTTCGCCAAGAGCGTGAAGTTCAAATACCCACGTCAGCGTAAAACTGTCGTTGCCGATGGCATCGGTCAGGGCTACAAAGAGGTGCAGGAGATCAGCCCGAATCTGCGCTATGTGATTGATGAGCTGGATCAGATTTGCCAGCGCGATCGCACGGAAGTGGATCTGAAGCGGAAGATCCTGGATGACCTGCGTCATCTGGAAAGCGTCGTTACCCACAAGATCGCTGAAATCGAAGCCGATCTTGAGAAGCTGACCCGTAATAAGTAATCAGTCGCTGTGTGCCGGGTGGCGGCTTCGCCTTACCCGGCCTACATTCGTGGTTTTGTAGGCCCGGTAAGCGCAGCGCCACAGGGCAATTCATTCACCGCTGTTCATCCAACTGCAACGCCACATACAGCAACAGCCGGTCGTCAAAATTCCCCAGATCCAGCCCCGTTAACTCCGAGATACGGTTGAGGCGGTACTCCAGCGTGTTGCGGTGAATAAACAGCGCCTTCGAGGTGGCCAGTGGCTGTACATTATGGCGGAACCAGGCCTGCAATGTGCGCCGCAGCAGGCCGTTGTTATCCATCGCTTTCAGACGTACCAGCGGGCGCGCCAGCTCGTTGGCCTGCCAGCCGCCGCGCAGGCTGTCGAGCAGCACCGGCAGCATCAAATCCTGATAAAAATAGCTGCGGTTTTCCGGCATGCGCTGCTTGCCGACCATCATCGTGGTGCGGGCCGTACGCCAGGAGCGGGCAATACTGCCCGGGCCGGTAAAGTAGTTGCCTAATGCCACCCGAAAGCGCAGCTGTCCGTTCTCTTTCATTCGCGCGATCAGCTGCTCCACCCGCCGACGGTGATCTTCCGCATCCCAGCGACCAAACTGGTTCAACGCCGGTTTGAGTACCACCATCTCGGTCAGCGAGACGATCGCCACCAGGTTATTGCGCTCCGGCGTCGCCAGCGCGTTCTGCAGCTGCTGCAACTCCACCATCGCGCTATCGACCCCAAGCTGTCCGCTGTCGACCTCAATCACCGCCACCACGCGGGGCTGGTTGAGATCGATGCCCAGACGCTGCGCCCACTCGGTCAGCGCCGGGGTATGTTCTTCTGCCTGGATCAGGTTCATGACCAGCTCTTCACGCAGACGGCTGTCCTGCGCCAGCAGGTGCATAAGGCGGGATTGTTCCAGCATCATCTCGGCCGTCATACAGACCAGCTCGCCATACTTGCGCAAGGACTCCGGCTCGCCGGTCAGGCCGATCACCCCGACGATCTCGCCCTCCAGGCGCAGCGGCAGGTTGATCCCCTGGCGCACGCCATGCAGATGCCGCGCCACCGCGTCATCAATATCCACCACGCGCCCCTGAGAGAGCACCAGCAGCGCACCTTCGTGCAATTCCCCAATACGCTCGCGATCGCCGCTGCCAATAATCCGGCCACGTGCGTCCATCACGTTGATATTGGTGTCGATGATGCGCATTGTTCGCGCCACGATATCCTGCGCCATTTTGGTATCAAGATGCCAGCCAGCCATGTCGCCCTCCTCTGAGCAGAGCTCAAGCATAAGGAAGATTAATCAGGGCTGCATTGTGCGAATGCACAAACTGTGAGGGAGAAGTATGGACTTGTGGAAAGGTTCACAGAAAGGGCTGAAAAAGCCCCTGTTTCCCGGCGGAAACAGGGGCGGAACAGATTACTGCATCAGCAGATAGAGAGAGGTGTCGCCACGCTGGATGTTCAGTGCCAGCACCGACGGTTTGCTGTCGAGAATTTTACGCAGTTCATCGACGTTCTTAATCGGCTGCTGGTTGGCACCCATAATCACATCCCCTTTCTTCAGGCCGATACGGGCAGCCGGGCTGTTGGCTTTGACGTTATCTACCGACACGCCTTTATCCTGGCCTTTGTTGCTCATATCCGCACCTTCGATGCCGCTGAAGACCGCGGTAGCACTACCCGCCTGATTCTGGCTACTCTGTTGCAGTTCCAGCGTCACCGTTACCGGTTTCCCTTCACGCAGCAGGCCCAGAGAGACTTTGCTGCCCACCGGCATGGAGCCGACTTCCGCACGCAGTGCCGCGAAGCTGCTTACCGGTTTGCCGTTCAGGGTGGTGATCACGTCCCCGGCCTTGATGCCCGCTTTCGCCGCAGAGGAGTTTGGCATTACCTGGCTGACAAAGGCACCGCGCTGGGCGTCAACTTTCATCGCTTTCGCCAGCTCGGAGTTCAGCTCGGTACCGAGAATCCCCAGCTCGCCGCGTTTCACCTGGCCAAACTCCACCATCTGCCCGGTCAGGTTTTTCACCATGTTGCTTGGGATCGCGAAGCCAATCCCGATGTTACCGCCGTCCGGGGCGAGGATCGCGGTGTTAATCCCGATCAGCTCACCGTTCAGGTTGACCAGCGCACCACCGGAGTTTCCGCGGTTAATCGCTGCATCGGTCTGGATAAAGTTTTCATAGTTTTCCGCGTTCAGGCCGCTGCGGCCAAGGGCAGAAACGATACCGGAGGTCACCGTCTCACCCAGACCAAACGGGTTACCGATCGCCACGGTGTAATCCCCGACGCGCAGCGCGTCAGAGTCGGCCAGCTTAATCGCGGTCAGGTTTTTCGGATCCTGAATCTGAATCAGGGCGATATCAGAGCGCGGATCTTTCCCGACGACTTTCGCGTCAAGCTTGCGCCCGTCGCTCAGCTGAACCTTGATGGTGCTGGCATTGTCCACCACGTGGTTGTTGGTGACGACATAGCCTTTGGCCGCGTCAATGATGACACCGGAGCCCAGCGCCATAAACTTCTGCTGCTGGCCGCCGCCGTTGCCGCCGTCATCGCCCGGGCCAGCGCCCTGGCAGAACGGTGAGCTCTGGAACGGGGAACCTTCCTGGCAGAACGGGGAGTTATCACCGAAGAACTGCTGGAAGTTACGCGGCATGCGCGGCGTATTGACGGTAGTACTGCCTTCGACGTTGATACTCACCACCGACGGCATCACTTTTTCCAGCATCGGTGCCAGGCTTGGCATCTGTTGCGCAGTGGCTGCGGAAGAGACGGTCTCTGCTGCGCTGGCAGACAGAGGGGATAACGCTAAACCTAAACTCAGAGCCAGTGCACTCATTGCTAAAGTGGTTTTTTTCATGTTTCTTAATCTCGATTTACAGGTCACGCACAATTGCTGTGTATATCAGATTCGTTTCGACGCGCTTAGTTCCGGCATTAAGTTTCTGGAAAAAGTAAAAATTTATTGGCCGTCTTTACAAAACTCTGCCCTATTCCACCGCCATCAACTTGCGATATTCATCCCACGCATAGAGGTCGGTCATTCCGCTGATATAGTCCTGAATCAGGCGGCAGCGATAATAAAACTCCAGCACCGGCCAGTCTGTCTGCTGGCGATCGAATTTACTGACCGATTCCACATACGCCAGCCGATGGCGCGGCGACAGTTTATGAAATAGCCGGGATTCAATCGGGAAACGGCGGATCCGTTCCTTTTCAACCAGCTCGCTGAACTCCTCGGCAGATAATTGTAGCAGCGGGCGGTAAATCTCCAGCAGGCCGGTTATCACCCGATAGCCCTGTAATTCGAGCTGCTCCACCTCCGGGTGGCTGAATACATGCCGCATGGCGACATTTTTATAGAGTTCAAGAAGTTGGCTAAAGCTGCTGTCGTCCTCCAGCAGCGCATGGTTGAATTCACCGTGATAGATCTGTTCGATATTGTCGATAAAACGCTCAGCCGCGTAGGGCACCAGTTTATTTAATGTATTGACGCGTAAATACATAAAGAATTGATCTTCGGTGCTGCGACTGAGGGAATTGGAGCGTGATTTCTCCCAGGCATTTTCAACCACCTGAGAAAACAAAGACCCTTTCTCGTGATTGCCCCAGGCATCATAAAGATGCTGATAAAGTCCCTCGACGCTGAATATTCTTTTTTCTACCGCATCTTCCAGATCGGCTACGCAATAGGAAATATCGTCCGCGGCTTCCATAATCCAGGTCAATGGAAAACGGGCATACTGCGTAAGAGACAGTTCCTGTCGGAGCCGCTCGATATACGCCTCTTCCGAAAAATAGTAGCCCGGTTTTTTCATTAAATAGTTGTGCGTCGCCGGAGGGTCACCCTGCCACCAGGCGGGGCGGGTATATTTCAGGATGCAGCCCACCTGCGCCCAGGTGAGGTTCATGCGCATCAGGGAGTGCACCAGACGGATGCCCTGCGCATTGCCTTCAAAATGACACAGATCCTGACGCACCTTGCGCCGCAGCCCGTTCAGCGTCTCTTCGCCGTCACGCAGCCGCAGGGCCTGCACCAGGCAGCGATCGTCGCTCAGCGGCTGGCTCGCGGCATCGGAGGGGAACAGGCGCTGGCGGAACCAGTCATTAATGGCCGCTTCGCCAAAATGACCAAAGGGGGGATTACCGATGTCGTGCATCAGGCACGCCATCTCAACGATACTCTCGAACGGCCCGGTCAGCTCATCCAGCCCGTAAGTCTCCAGCAGGCGCTGCTCCTTGAGACGGCTTAAGATCTCTTTGGCGATATAGCGCCCAACCTGCTGCACCTCCAGCGAATGGGTCAGGCGGGTGCGCACGGCGGCGTTGCGTTCGAGGGGGAAGACCTGAGTTTTTTGCTGCAGGCGGCGGATCGCCGGCGAGTTAACGATGCGTCCGCGGTCGCTTTCGAAGATCCGCAGGATCTCATGTTCGCTCTTGTTCCCCTGCGGCGAGCGGTACCGGCGATGCCAGTTAATTTTGGTGCGAAAATCGATTGGTGCCATGTGCCCCCCCGCGTGAGAATGCGTTTCCCCTGAAGCGCATGATAGACTATGCATCTTAACAAGGCACATCGCGAGTAAATCTATGAAAATCGGTATTATTGGAGCAATGGAAGAAGAAGTTACGCTGCTGCGTGACAAAATTGAGAACCGTCAGACCCTCTCCCTGGGTGGCTGCGAGATTTACACCGGCACGCTGAACGGTACAGAAGTTGCTCTTCTGAAATCCGGTATCGGTAAAGTTTCCGCTGCGCTGGGCGCTACCCTGCTGCTGGAACGCTGCAAGCCAGACGTGATCGTTAACACCGGCTCTGCGGGCGGCCTGGCACCTACCCTGAAAGTAGGCGATATCGTGGTATCTGACGAAGCGCGCTATCACGACGCCGATGTTACCGCCTTCGGTTACGAGTACGGCCAGCTTCCGGGCTGCCCCGCCGGTTTTAAAGCCGACGAAAAACTGGTTGCCGCCGCTGAAAGCTGTATCGCCGAGCTGAACCTTAACGCCGTGCGTGGCCTGATTGTCAGCGGCGATGCCTTTATCAATGGCTCCGTGAACCTGGCCAAAATCCGTCACAACTTCCCACAGGCGATTGCCGTTGAGATGGAAGCGACCGCCATTGCCCACGTCTGCCATAACTTCAGCGTCCCCTTCGTGGTGGTTCGCGCCATCTCTGACGTTGCGGATCAGCAGTCTCACCTGAGCTTCGACGAATTCCTCGTGGTCGCGGCCAAACAGTCAAGCCTGATGGTTGAGGCTCTGGTGCAGAAACTGGCGCGTGGCTAAGCCGCTCCTCAGGGCGCTACTGGCGCTGTTTCTGCTCACACCGGCGTGGCTTCTGGCCGCGCCGCGTGTTATTACCCTCTCCCCTGCCAATACCGAACTGGCCTTTGCCGCCGGGATCACCCCCGTCGGGGTCAGCAGCTTTTCCGACTATCCCCCTGAAGCAGCGAAGATTGAGCAGGTCGCCACCTGGCAAGGGATGAACGTTGAACGTATCGTCGCCCTGAAGCCCGATCTGGTGCTGGCGTGGCGCGGCGGCAACGCTGAACGTCAGGTGAACCAGCTGGCCTCGCTCGGGATAAAAGTGCAGTGGATCGATGCCACCCGTATTGAACAGGTCGCCCAGGCCCTTCGCGATCTCGCCCCCTGGAGCCCGACGCCGGAGAAGGCTCGCCAGGCCGCACAGCAGATGCTGGACGATTATGCCGCCTTAAAAGCGACCTACGGTGCCCTGCCGAAAAAGCGGGTATTCATCCAGTTCGGCCAACAGCCGCTGTTCACCACCAGCCAGGGCTCCCTGCAACATCAGGTTATTACGCTCTGTGGCGGGGAAAATATCTTCGCCGCCAGCCGCGTTCCCTGGCCCCAGGTGAGCCGCGAGCAGGTGCTGGCGCGCCAGCCGCAGGCAATTGTGGTAGGCGGTTCGCCGGGCGATATTCCTAAAATAGAACAGTACTGGCAAAGTCAGCTAAAAATACCCGTGATTGCGCTGAACAGCGACTGGTTTGAGCGCGCAAGCCCGCGTATTATCCTCGCCGCAAAACAACTCTGCTCTGCGCTGTCGCAGAGCCACTAATTTCCCGAGGATGACAATGCTCGTTTACTGGCTGGATATTCTTGGCACAGCCGTTTTTGCGATCTCCGGCGTTCTGCTGGCCGGCAAATTACGCATGGATCCCTTTGGCGTGCTGGTGTTAGGCGTGGTCACCGCCGTGGGCGGGGGGACGATCCGTGATATGGCCCTCGATCATGGCCCGGTGTTCTGGGTTAAAGATCCTACCGATCTGGTGGTGGCGATGGTTACCTGCCTGTTAACCATTATCCTGGTCCGTCAGCCGCGCCGCCTGCCGAAATGGCTGTTGCCGGTGCTGGATGCGGTTGGCCTCGCGGTGTTTGTCGGTATTGGTGTCAATAAGGCCTTTATGGCCGACACCGGCCCGCTGGTGGCAATCTGTATGGGGGTGGTCACCGGCGTGGGCGGCGGGATTATCCGCGATATTCTGGCGCGCGAAGTGCCGATGATCCTGAGAACGGAGATCTATGCCACGGCATGTATTCTGGGTGGGATCGTCCACGCCACGGCCTGGTACACGTTTCACGTCCCGCTGGAACAGGCGGCGATGCTGGGAATGGTGGTCACGCTGGGGATACGTCTGGCGGCAATCCGCTGGCACCTGAAGCTGCCAACCTTTGCGCTGGATGAAAACGGAAGGTAAAGCGAAGGGTTTTGTAGGCCCGGTAAGCGAAGCGCCACCGGGCATAACGGCATAACTATCAGATGCTGAACGACGAGCCACACCCGCAGGTGCTGGTTGCGTTCGGGTTGGTCACCACAAAGCGGGAACCTTCCAGACCTTCGGTGTAGTCCACCGCGCCGCCCACCAGATACTGCAGGCTCATCGGGTCAACGACCAGCGCAACGCCCTGCTTCTCAATGGTCATGTCGCCGTCGTTAACCTGATCGTCAAAGGTGAAACCATACTGGAAGCCACTGCAGCCGCCGCCGGTAATGTACACACGCAATTTCAGCGCCGGGTTGTCTTCATCGGCAATCAGGTCTTTTACTTTCTTGGCTGCTGCTTCGGTAAACTGCAACGGCAGCGCTACGTCATCACTCATCTTATGCTCCCATGAATACTGCTAGTGGGTAAAAATCACCCAATTCTTGTTGTCATTATCTAATACCCTGGTAATTCATTCAAGTATTCTGCTTCGCCAGGGTACGGGCAAGAATGGTGGAGTATAGCGGTTTTCCGCCAAGGAACTGGGCTAATAGTGTGGCCCCCAGGCAGGTAATGATCATTGGCAAAATGAGCTGGTAATTGTCGGTCATCTCCAGCACCAGCACGATACCGGTTAGCGGCGCGCGCAACGACGCGGCCAGCAGCGCCCCCATCCCGGCGATAGCAAAGGTACCAGCTTCAAGATGATACGCCGGAAAGCCTGCGGCGGCGGCCATGCCAAAGGCCGTACCCAGCAAGGTGCCCAACGCCAGCATTGGGGCAAAAATGCCC
Source organism: Leclercia sp. AS011 (assembly GCF_037152535.1). NCBI lineage: Bacteria > Pseudomonadati > Pseudomonadota > Gammaproteobacteria > Enterobacterales > Enterobacteriaceae > Leclercia > Leclercia sp. AS011. The sequence continues at coordinate 413,160 of NZ_JBBCMA010000002.1, read as the reverse complement.
CCGGGTGCGCCGGAGGAGAAGCACAGTACGGTGGTAATGACCCGGGAGATAAACATAAATAGCAGCAGGCCGATGCTGAAATTACCTGCCGCCGCGATGGGGATCAGGCCAAAGCCGCCGCCTGCCGCATTGGGCTCGATAAAGCCCAGCACGCCGCACACGCCCCCCAGCAGGCCGCCCACCAGCACCCATTTGGTCGTATTCCCGCCGTGGATGCGCTGGAACATATCCTGCGCACGAATAATAAGGGCATTAAAAAGCGGGCCGACAATGCCAAAAATCATGCCGAGGATCAGATACAGCCACAGCGTATTAACCGGCGCGTTGGTCAATTTGCCAACCTCAATCACCGCCCCTTCGCCATTGAAAAGCCGAAAGACAATGCTCGACATAATGACGCCGGTAAAGACCGCTTTAATCGAGATCAGGTTGTAGCGAAACTGAGCGCGCATCTCTTCGATGATAAACAGGATCCCCGCCAGCGGGGCATTAAAGGCGGCGGAAAGCCCCGCGGCGGCACCGGTTGCCAGCAACGTATGGCGTGCTTCCGCGCTGCGCATCCTGAACAGGTCGCTGACCATCCGGCCCACATTGCCGCCCAGCTGTACGGTGGGCCCTTCTCGCCCGAGCACCATCCCCGCGCCAAGCGTCCCCATTCCGCCGATAAACTTCACGGGAAGGACGCGCCACCAGCGGACCGGGCGCAGTTCTTCGAGCGCCCCTTCTATCTCAGGGATCCCCGAGCCGCCTGCTTCCGGCGCGAATTTACGCACCAGAAAATAACCGACCATCGCCAACAGAGCAGACAACCCAAACGCCAGGATCCAGACCAGCCCTTCGCGATCGGCATAACCCGCCACGGTGCCAATACGCCAGTTAAGGACCGCATTGACGGCCTTTTCAAATGCGACGCCTACCAGCCCCGCCAGGGTGCCGACAACGGCGGCGCCCAGCAAAATCGCCAGCGGCGTTTTGTCGCGGTTGAGCAGCCGCCGGATGCTGATACGGTACCGCGCCCGCGCAAACTGTTGTTCTTCAAATGAGGGAGAGTCTGATTTCATGGTCTGTTATTTTTTCGTCATACAAAAGCCGCAGGGATTTTACCAGAGACCGTCCGGCCGTCTCCGGAAAATTGCTTAACAATTGTTAATGGATTACCAGGGTAAACATTTCATAACCTTCCACGAATCACTTAGAATAGTGCGCTTAATCATTTTATACGAGCCAGGAACGACGCCATGAGCAAGTCTGAAAACCTCTACAGTGCAGCCCGCGAGCTTATCCCTGGCGGTGTTAACTCCCCGGTCCGCGCCTTTACCGGTGTGGGCGGTACACCGCTGTTTATCGAACGTGCCGATGGAGCCTATCTGTACGATGTGGATGGCAAAGCCTATATCGATTATGTCGGCTCGTGGGGCCCGATGGTGCTGGGTCACAACCACCCGGCGATCCGCAACGCGGTGATCGAAGCGGCACAGCGCGGGTTAAGTTTCGGTGCGCCGACCGAGATGGAAGTGAAAATGGCGGCGCTGGTGACCGAGCTGGTGCCGACCATGGATATGGTGCGCATGGTGAACTCCGGTACCGAAGCGACCATGAGCGCCATCCGTTTGGCGCGCGGCTTTACCGGCCGCGACAAAATCATCAAATTCGAAGGCTGCTACCACGGCCACGCGGACTGCCTGCTGGTGAAAGCCGGTTCCGGCGCGCTGACCCTTGGCCAGCCGAACTCCCCGGGCGTCCCGGCGGACTTCGCGAAGCACACCCTGACCTGCACCTATAACGATCTCGACTCCGTGCGTGCCGCCTTTGAGCAGTATCCGCAGGAGATCGCCTGCATCATCGTCGAACCGGTCGCAGGCAACATGAACTGCATTCCACCGCAGCCAGGCTTCCTTCAGGGCCTGCGTGCGCTCTGCGACGAGTTCGGCGCGCTGCTGATTATCGACGAAGTGATGACCGGTTTCCGCGTCGCCCTCGCAGGCGCGCAGGCGTACTACGACGTGGTGCCGGATCTGACCTGCCTGGGCAAAATCATCGGTGGCGGCATGCCGGTAGGTGCCTTTGGTGGCCGCAGAGAGGTGATGGACGCGCTGGCACCAACCGGCCCGGTCTATCAGGCGGGTACGCTCTCCGGTAACCCGATCGCCATGGCAGCCGGTTTCGCCTGTCTGAACGAAGTGGCACAGCCGGGTATCCATACCACCCTCACCGAGCGCACCACTCAGCTGGCAAACGGCCTGCTGGACGCGGCGGAAGACGCGGGAATTCCGCTGGTGGTTAACCACGTCGGCGGCATGTTCGGCCTCTTCTTCACCGACGCGAAAACCGTGACCCGCTATCAGGATGTGGTGAAGTGCGACGTTGAGCGCTTCAAGCGTTTCTTCCATCTGATGCTGGAGGAAGGGGTCTACCTGGCACCGTCGGCATTCGAGGCGGGCTTTATGTCGGTCGTGCATAGCGAAGAGGATATCAACACCACCATCGACGCGGCGCGTCGGGTGTTTGCGAAGCTCTGAGTTGTGGGTTGCCGGGTGGCGGCTTCGCCTTACCCGGCCTACAAAAATCTTCGGACCGTAGGCCGGGTAAGCGTTAGCGCCACCCGGCATTTTTTTACCGGCTCTGTTTCCGCAGCAGATAGATAAAGTACGGCGCACCGATAAAGGTGGACAGCAGCCCCGCCGGGATCTGATACGGGAACAGCACCATCCGACCGCACCAGTCGGCGAACACCAGCAGGATCCCCCCCGTTAATGCCGACATCACGATGTGTGGCATGGTCCGGCGGAAGCCCATCATCCGCGCAATATGCGGTGCCATCAGCCCGATAAAGCTCAGCGGACCAATGGTCAGGGTGGCGGTGGCCGTCAGCGACGCCGCCAGCAGCAGCAGACCAATACGCGAGGCGCTCAGCGCCATCCCCACCGAACGGGCCGTATCGCCCCCCAGCGGCAGCACCGTCAGCCAGCGACGGCACAGCGGCACCAGCGCCAGCAGGACGATCATCGCGATACCGGTGCTCACCACCTGTTCGTTGGTGGCGTTATAGGTTGAACCGGCAATCCAGGTCAGGATCTGCGCCATGCGCGGATCGCCGCTGGCCTGCAGCATCATCAGCAGCATGGTGAAGGCGGTACTCAACGCCATCCCCGCCAGCAGCATCCGGTGCGGCGAAAAACCGCCCCGTCCGGCGGCAATCATAATGATCAGCAGCGTCACCGCCGCACCGAGACTGCCTGCCGGCATCAGCCAGCCGAAGGCATTCCCCGGCACGAAAAAGAGCATCACCACTACGCCGAAGGCCGCGCCGGAGCTGATCCCCAACACTTCCGGGCTCGCCATCGGGTTACCGGTCAGACGCTGGATAATGCACCCGGCGACAGCCAGCATCACCCCGGCAATCAGCGCGGCGAAAATACGCGGCGCGCGCCACGGCAGCAGTTCGTCGAGCATCGCCCCGCTCGTCCAGTGCCAACCCTCTGCATCACGACCAAATGCCATGGCCGCAATCACCGCCAGCAGCAACACCAGGCCGCCCGCCAGGGCAAACCACAGTACGTGGTGACGCTCCGCCTGGACTTTGTCGCCAGCGTTCATCGCCGGGGCGCTCATGCTGCGCAGGCGCGGCAGCAGCCAGAGCAGCAGCGGTGCGCCAATCAGCGCCGTCACCGACCCGGTAGAGACCTCCATCCATACCCGGGTCAGCCAGAGGATCACCTGGTCAGAGAGCCAGAGGATCAGCGCGCCAATCAGCGGGGCGAGGATCAGCCGGGAGAGCAAGCGCCGCGCGCCGAGCATTTTTGCCAGCAGCGGTGCGAACAGGCCGATAAAGCCGATGATGCCCACCGCATTCACCAGCAGGGCGCTGATGACAATCGCCAGCGTCAGCGCCGCCAGACGGGCCAGGGACAGCGCCAGGCCAAGGTTACGCGCTACGCCATCGTCCAGCCCCATCAGGGTCAGGGGACGCAGCAGCAGCAGGGTCAGCACGACGCCGCCAAGCAGTTGCGGCCACAGACGTTGCACAATGCTCCAGTCGGTTTGCGTCAGGGTCCCGGTGCTCCAGAGGAACATACTCTGGAGCTGGTCGTGATGGAAAATCACTAACAGCTGGTTGACCGCTCCGCAGTAAAGGCTCACCACCAGCCCGGCGAGGATCAGCGTCACCGGCGAGAGACGTTTACCCCAGGCTACGCCAAAGACAATCGCCCCCACCACGCAGGCTCCCACCAGCGCGGCAAACTGCGCCGCCAGAACGCCCGGAAGCGCCCACAGGGTGATAATGGTCATCCCCAGCTGAGCGCCCGTTGCTACGCCGAGGGTAGTGGGTTCCGCCAGCGGGTTACGCAGCACCTGCTGGAACAGCACGCCCACCAGCCCGAGCCCGGCACCTACCAGCAGCGAGATCGCCAGCCGCGGCAGCAGGCTGTAGTGGAACAGCATCTGTTGAATATTGTCGATATCCGGGGCGACCAGCGCCCTGCCCCACTGGCTACGCGGCAGGGCAATGCCCAGGTTCCACCAGGTCAGTCCCAGCGCAACGGCCAGCAGCAGGGTCATTAACAGCGCCGGGAAAAAGGCGATCCGTGATCTCATGCCTGGCCTCCCAGCGCGCTATCCAGCACGCGGGCAAAGTGCATGGCCGACAGCGTCGCGCCATAGAACCACACCGCCGGAACGCGTTTAACGCGCTGCTGGCGGACAAAGGGCATCGCCTGCCACAGCGGCGTCGCCATTAAGGCCTGCATTTCGCGCTCGTTGCCGTGATCGAAGCACAGCACATCCACATCGCGGAACATCGCCAGACGGTCGATACCCACGGCGGTACTGCCCCAGAAGGTCATCTCCCCTTCCCAGGCGTTTTTAATCCCGTAGCGATCCAGCACTTCCTGGAACAGGCAGTTTTTGCCAAACACCAGCATGTGGCGGGCATCAAGCAGGGTGACCATCAGCAGCGGGCGATCGCCGCGACCGGCAAAGCGCGGTTTGTAGCTGTCAATCACGCTGTCGAAATGGTCGAGATGCTCGCGGGCAGCCGCTTCCATGTTCAGCAGCTGCGCCATCTCACTTAAGGATTTGCGGGCGTTGGTCAGCGGTTTTTTACCGTCGCTAAAGGCGAACCCGCGACCCGGGGCAATCCGCGCCAGCTTCTCTTCCGACGGACCATACCCGGCCGACCAGACCAGATACGAAGGTTTCATCTGGGTGAGCAGTTCGAGGTTGGGCTCGGTACGCAGGCCAATGTCGATCACCGATTCCGGCAAACGCGGCTCGTTCACCCACAGGGTATAGTTAGGAATATCGGCCACGCCGTAGGGGATAACGCCGAGCGCCAGCAACAGCTCGACCGGCAGCCACTCGAGGGCCACAATGCGATGGGGATCGACGGCAGCCGCATGGGCGGTGCCCATTTTCCACAGCAGCGGCGAGAGGGCCATGGCCGTCAACAGCCGACGACGGCTAATCATTAAATCAGGCATCAATAGACAAAGCTCACCGGTGCTGCTCCCGCAGGATGCGGCAGAATACCCATTGGAATTCCGTAGATGTGTTCCAGCGTTTCACTGCGCATCAGCTCGGCTGGCGTGCCCCGGGCGATCATCTCGCCACCGCGCAGCGCCACCAGATAGTCGCAGTAACGCGCCGCCATGTTGATATCGTGCAGCACCGCAATCACCGTCAGGCCGCGCTGCTGGCTTAAGCGATGTACCAGCGCCAGCACGTCCACCTGATGGGCAATATCCAGCGCCGAGGTGGGTTCATCCAGCAGTAAACACCGGCTGTCCTGCGCCACCAGCATGGCGATCCACGCCCGCTGGCGCTCGCCGCCGGACAGGCTATCCACCAGACGATGGGCCAACGGCTTCAACCCCACCAGCGCAATCGCCTCCTCCACTTTCTCGCGGTCGGCCACGCCGAAGCGACCCAGAGCGCCATGCCAGGGATAACGGCCAATTGCCACCAGCTCGCGGACGGTCATGCCTTCCGCCTGCGGCAGCTGCTGCGGCAGATAGGCCACCTTGCGGGCAAAGGCCTTGCTGTTCCAGCTCTCCAGCGGCTGACCGTCGAGCAGGATCTCGCCCTCAGATGGCGACTGATGGCGGCCCAACATTTTCAGTAAGGTGGATTTGCCGGAGCCGTTATGGCCGATCAGGCCGGTCACCTGGCCTGCGGGAAAGGTCAGCGAAAGCGGATGCAGCAGCGTGCGTCCGGGAACGCGAAAGGAGACGCCGTCAAGCGCAAAAGTGGTATCGGACTGCGGGTTGTTTTCCTGCATGTTAGCCAACTTAAGTAAAGAAAAGGGCACGAAACACGTGCCCAAGTTTAAGGATCAGAAGCGGAAGGTCGCGGTCGCAACAACCTGGCGTTCTGCACCCCAGAAGCAGCCATAGGTGTTGAAGCAGCTGGCGACGTATTCACGATCCAGCAGGTTGTTGACGTGCAGCGCCACGTTCGAGCCTGCCAGGCCAACACGCGCCAGATCGTAACGCACCAGGGCATCCATTACTGCATAGCTACCCACCTTGAAGGAGTTCGCCGGATCGCCATAGCTGGAGCTGGAGAAGCGACCGCCGGTACCCAGCGTCAGGCCAGAGAGTGCGCCGTCATAGAAGGTGTAATCACCCCACAGGGAGGCCATGTGCTCCGGCACCTGCGCCGGGGTGTTGCCTTTGTAGTTGGTGTCGGTGGTGTACTCGACGTCGGTGTAGGTATAAGAACCCACCACGTTAACGCTGGCAGAGAGTGCCGCTTTGGCTTCAATTTCCACGCCACGGGCGCGGATTTCGCCGCCTTCAACCGAGAAGAACGAGCCCGCAGGATCGGCCATCAGGTTGTTGGTTTTGGTCAGCTGATACAGCGCACCGGTCAGAACAATCGGACGATCGCTCGGGACATACTTCACGCCCACTTCGTACTGCTTGCCTTTCGATGGCGCAAACGGCTTGCCTTGTGCGTCGGACTGGGAAGACGGCTCGAAGGATTCGCTGTAGCTGAAGTAAGGGGTAACGCCATTATCGAACAGGTAGTTCACCCCGCCACGCCAGGTGAACTGATTGTCATCCCGTGACGCAGTGGTGCCCGCCACGCGGTTAATGGAGTCCTGATCGGCCCAGTCGTAACGGCCGCCCAGGGTGACCAGCACTTTATCCCACTGCGCCTGATCCTGGACGTAGAGGCCGGTCTGCTGCTGCTTGTTCAGGATCTGATACGGGCCGGAGTTAGCCGGATTTTTCGAATTGAAGTCGAAATCGCTATACACCGGGTTGTAGAGATCCAGCAGCGGCACGGAACCGTCATAACCGAACCAGGCGTTGATGTCGTTACGCATGCGCATAAAGTCGACGCCGGTCAGCAGGATATGGTCAACCTCGCCGGTGGCGAATTTGCTCTGCAGCTGGGTATCGACGGTGAAGTTCTGCAGCTTCTCATCGTCAACCACGTACTTACGGGCCAGGTAGTGGCCTTTGTCCGCTGGGGATAACGCGTTACACAGGGCGTTGCCGCTGTTCGCCGCATCGGAGCAGACGCCGTAGCCATAAACGCTATTCTGCGAGGTTTTGTTCTCGGCAAAACGCAGGTTCTGACGCAGGGTAAAGGTGTCGTTGAATTCGTGATCGAAGCTATACCCGACCATTTTCTGGTTACGGGAATAGGTATTGTTTTCCGCCCCTTCGTTGAAGTCGGTCGACAGACGATCGCCGTTAGGCAGCGGATCAACCGTGCCCTCTTTCGGCAACCAGCCGTAGTAACCGGTCTCCGGTTCGTTCTGGAAATAGGAGAGGAAAGTGAAGGTGGTCTTATCCGACGGACGCCAGGAGAAGGACGGCGCAATGGTATAACGCTGCTCTTCCGCGCGCTCCTGCTGGGCGTTATTGGAACGCGCCAGGCCGGTCAGGCGATAAGAGTAGACGCCGTCATCATCCAGCGCATCGCTGAAGTCAAACCCGGTCTGGAACAGGCTGTCCGTCCCGACCTTGAACTGAACCTCTTTCAGCGGTTCCGTCAGCGGACGTTTGCTGACCATGTTCAGCAGGCCACCCGGGCTACTTTTGCCGTACAGAACGGAGGTCGGCCCGCGCATCACTTCCGCGCGCTCGATCATATAAGGATCAATTACCGCGTCGTTATAGAAGTTGCCCTGCATCTTCATGCCGTCGAGGTAGTTGTTCTGGCTTTGGCCATCGGCAGCAAAACCACGAATAATCAGGTAGTCATAGGTATTAGACGCACCGCGCGTGCCCACTGCCACCCCTGGCGTGTAGCTGAGTGCTTCTTTCACCGAGCGTGGCTGGTGCAGGGCCATCTCTTCCGCGGTCACCACGGAGATCGACTGCGGTACCTTCTCAATGGAGGTATCGGTCTTGGTCCCGGTGGCGGACTGGCGTGCTGCAATGGTTGCAGCCGGACCCCAGGCGCTCTCCTGTGGAGCAGGCGCTGCGGTAACGGTGATGGTTTCTTCTTTTTTCGGGGTGTCAGCAGCCTGAGCGTAAGCAGACATGCCGCTAACCGCTGTGGCTACAACGACTGCGATTTTACGCAGCGAAGATTGCATTGGCTGAGCAGTTTTTGAATGCGCCATTGGTATGTCTCTGATGAAAGCGTGAATGATAACGTAAACGAGAATTATTATTATGACCGCAGCATAGTATGCGAAACATTCACGGCATAGCAAGTGATATGCGCCCCTACAGGAATTGAGGGTATAAGAAATAAACAACGGAAAACGAAGGGTTAATAAAGGAGGTTTTTACTGTTGGAGGGATGTTGAATCGAGGTGAAAAGTCCCTCTCCCGCAGGAGAGGGAAATCGTATTAGTTACCGCCGAACATATCCTTGATCCAGCCCGCGACGCCGTCGCTGTCCTTCTTCTCATTCTGCTGCTGCGGCTGTTGTTGTTGCTGCGGCTGCTGCTGCTGAGGAGAAGACTGCTCGAACGGGTTACCCGTCGGCTGCGGCGCTGGGGCCTGGCACAGTGAGTCCGGGTTGGAGGTCCAGACCGGAACGCTGCGCATCCCGCCGCCACACACGAAGGTACCCGACTCATCCACGCCCATATCCACGATATCTTCCGGTGGCGTCAGGGTTAATGGAACCGGCGACTGGTTAGCCAGATAGCGCTGGTAGATCGACATCGCCCCGCTGGCACCGTACAGCTTCGTCGGCTGGTTGTTGTCGCGGCCTACCCAGGTGATCACCACTTCACGGCCGTCGATGCCCGCAAACCAGGTATCGACGTTGTTGTTGGTGGTACCGGTTTTACCCGCCAGATGCAGGCCCGGATACTTGGCACCAAGCTGGCGACCGGTTCCGCGCTGCACTACCTGCTGCATGGTCCACAGGGTCATGTAGGCCGCCTGCGCCGGTACGGCACGCTCGGCCTGCGGGAAGCTCTGGTACAGCGGCGTGCCATCTTCAGCAATCACCGAACGCAGCGCAGAGAGCTGGGCCCGGTTACCGCCGCTGGCGATGGTCTGGAACGCCTGCGCCACTTCAATTGGTGTCAGGTTCAGGGCACCTAACAGCATCGCCGGAACCGGATGCAGCTGATCTTTCGGTACGCCCAGCTTCAGCCAGGTATCGGTAACCGCCGGCAGACCCAGCGCCATCCCGAGGTTAACCGTCGGCACGTTCATGGAGCGCGTCAGCGCGTCCACCAGCATTACCTGACCGCTGTACTGTTTGTCGTCGTTCTGCGGCGACCACACCTGGCCATTCGGCTGGCGCAGGGCAATCGGGGCATCGGCAATCCAGGTATTCAGACGATACTGGTTCGGCTGGCTCAGGGCGGTAAGATAGGTCGCCGGTTTTGCCAGAGAACCAATCGAGCGGCGTGCCTGCATGGCGCGGTTGTAGCCCGCAAACTGCGGCTCTGCCCCGCCGACCATCGCCCGCACTTCACCGCTGGTCCGATCGACCACCACCATCGCGGTCTCCAGATCGTTCAGCTTACGCTGCTTTTTCAGCGCCGGAATGCCTTCCACCGCCGCTTTCTCTGCGGCGTCCTGCGCCACGGAGTCAAAGGTGGTGAAGATCTTCACGCCGGAGAGATCTTTGACCTTGTCGCCCAGCTTGGTCTGCAGCTCCTGACGCACCATCTGCATAAAGGCAGGCTGCGGGGAGATCACGCCGCCGCGCGGCTGGACGCCTAACGGACGGGCGCTGAGCATGTCGTACAGCTCCTGGTCGATCACCTGCTGCTGTTGCAGCAGACGCAGCACCAGATTACGCCGCTCCAGGGCCAGTTTCGGGTTACGCCACGGGTTGTAGATCGACGCCCCTTTCACCATGCCCACCAGCAGCGCCTGCTGGTCGAGGCTCAGCTCTTCCACCGGACGGCCAAAGTAGTAGAGGCTCGCCAGCGGGAAGCCGCGGATTTCATTGTCGCCGCTCTGACCGAGGTAGACTTCGTTCATGTACAGCTCAAGAATGCGATCCTTGCTGTAGCGGGCGTCCATCAGCACCGCCATGTAGGCTTCGTTGGCCTTACGCCAGTAGGAGCGTTCGCTGGAGAGGAACAGGTTCTTCACCAGCTGCTGGGTCAGGGTACTTGCCCCCTGCACCGTGCGCCCGGCGGTCAGGTTCGCCAGCACCGCACGACCGATGGAGTAGAGGCTGACGCCGTCGTGCTCATAGAAGTGACGGTCTTCGGTCGCCAGCAGGGTATCCACCAGCAGATCCGGGAAGCCGTTACGCGCGACGAACAGACGCTGCTCGCCGTTTGGCGAGGAGAGCATGGTGATCAGCCGCGGATCGAGACGGAAGAAGCCGAACTGACGGTTGTTCTCCATATTCTCGATGGTGTCGATATGATCGCCGTCGAAGGTCAGACGCGCGCGCACCTGTCCCTCTTTGCTGTCCGGGAAGTCAAACGGACGACGGATCATCTCGATGCTTTTCGCCTGCACCGTGAACTCGCCCGGACGCGTCATCTTCGTCACCTGGCGATACTGAGTGGCCTCCAGCAGCTTAACCATCTCGTTCTTGCTGATGGTCATTTCCGGCTCGAGGTTGACCATCCGGCCATATACCGCCGCCGGCAGTTGCCAGACTTTGCCGTCGATACGGCTACGGATCTTCTGATCCAGATAGACGCCGTAGATCGCCAGCAGGACGATGAAAACAATTAACAGCTTCAGCAGCAGCCAGAACCAGCCGCGCTTGCCGCGAGGTTTCCCTTTTTTGCCTTTTCCTTTACGTGGCACGGATGCTTCATCCTCATACTCATTATCCACGTCGTCATACTCCTCATCACTGAGGCGACGACGGCCTGCCTTTTCTTTCGCCGGACGTGAAGGTTTTCCTTTACGTCCTATTGGCTCGCGGTCATTCCCCGCCATGCTCTCTCTCCGCAACTATCAGGCGCAAGGGCCCGATTCTCAGTTCTTCCCCCTGATGGAGGAAGAAGAAATCTCTCAAAATAAACCGCGTTTTCCCCTCTCCCTGTGGGAGAGGACATTTGCCGGGTGGCGCTGCGCTTACCCGGCCTACAACTTACCCGAACGACAATGACCGTTACGAATACTTCTTCGTGCGCCGGGTAGGCGCGGTATTCGCCGGATCGTCCGGCCAGACATGTTTGGGATAGCGCCCCTTCATCTCTTTTTGCACCTCGCGGTAGCTTCCGGCCCAGAAGGCCCCCAGATCGCGGGTGATCTGCAGCGGACGCTGGGCCGGGGACAACAGCTCCAGCACCAGCGGCACCCGCCCCTGGGCAATGGCCGGCGTGGTCGCCTCGCCAAACATCTCCTGCATCCTTACCGCCAGCGCCGGAGGATTATCTTCATGATAACGAATGGCTATCCGGCTGCCGGTCGGCACAGTGTAATGCCCCGGCAGCTCAGTATCCAGACGTTGACGCAACGACCAGTCGGTTAAGTTCTGTAACGCCGCCTTAACATCCAGCGATTTCAGGGCACGAAGCGAATGCACACCCTGCATTTGCGGCAGCAGCCACGTCTCGAGCGACGCCAGCAGCGAGGCTTCGTCCACCGCAGGCCAGGCAAACTCCGGTAGCCACTGCGCCGCGCAGTGCAGGCGGATCCGGTACTGCTCCGCCTCCGGGGTCCAGTTCAGCACGCTGAGCCCTTTATCGCGAATGCCGTTAAGCATCGCCTGGTGCAACTCCTCTTCTGACGGCTTTGCCAGCGGTTTGACGTTCACCGTCAGGCGGCCAATCTGCGCCCGGCGAAAGGCCTTCAGCGTGCCCTGGGCCTCATCCCACTCGACGGTGTCCGACTGCTCCACCAGATCCGGCGAGGTCGCGATCAGTGCATCGATGTCCACGGCTAAGCCCAACAAAATACGGGCATCCGGGGACTGGTTGCCCTGCAACAGCAGCGGCGCAATCAGCCACTCGTGGCGGGTCATGGCGTCGTCGCTATGCAGCATCGCCCCCATGCCGTTCGCCAGCTGATAGCGCCCGTCGAGCCCGCGGCGACGGGCAATCCGGTCGGGAAACGCCTTTGCCAGCAGCGCAGGCACGCGGTCGCTGTCCGGCGCTCCACCGCGGCTGTTGAGGCGCGCGCTTAACTGCCGGGCGCGCTGCTGCCACTCCGGCTGATTGCGGGAGAAGGCCTGGGCCAGATCGCTGCTGCCGCCTCGCGGCGGCTGTTCAAGGATAGCCGCCAGTTTTGCCGCCGTCGTAATTTCGTCGTCACCCACGGCGCTGGCCAGCATCGCCGCCAGCCGCGGATCGTTACCGAGCTTCGCCATCTTCTGACCAAAGGCAGTGAGCTGTTCCCCCGCCAGCGCCCCGAGCTGGGTTAACAGACGGCGGGCCGCAGCAAGGTTAGTCGCAGGCGGCAGATCCAGCCAGCTTAGTTGAGCAGGATCCCGGCAACCCCATTGCAATAACTCCATCAGCAGACCGCTGAGATCGCTTTGCAGAATTTCCGGGGTACCCTGCGCCGCCGCGCGCTCGGCCTGCTCAAAGGGCGTCAGGTGCAGGCAGATACCGGGCTCCAGACGCCCGGCGCGTCCGGCGCGCTGGGTCATTGAGGCCTGGCTGACGCGCTGGGTCAGCAGGCGGGTCAGGCCGGTGCGCGGATCGAACGTCGCCACCCGCTCCTGAGCCGAGTCCACCACTAGCCGGATGCCTTCGATGGTCAGGCTGGTTTCGGCGATGTTGGTCGCCAGCACCACTTTGCGCAGTCCCGCCGGGGCGGGCAGGATCGCCTTACGCTGCTCGGCCAGCGACAGCGCGCCATACAGCGGGCAGAGCATCACGTCATCGGCCAAGCGGCGGGCGAGTTGCTCCTGCACGCGCTGGATCTCAATCACGCCGGGTAAAAAGAGCAGCAGCGAGCCGGACTCCTGGCGCAGCAGTTCAGCAGTGGCGACCGCCACCGCTTCGTCGAAGCGCTGATGGGTTGAGAGCGACTGATAGCGGCGCTCAACCGGAAAGGTGCGTCCCTCAGAGACGAGAGCGGGTGCGTCAGGCAGCAGGCGCTGGAGCCGATCGTTATCCAGGGTCGCGGACATGATCAACAGCTTAAGATCCTCGCGCAGCCCCTGCTGGACATCCAGCAGCAGCGCCAGAGCCAGATCGGCCTGCAGGCTGCGCTCGTGGAACTCATCGAGGATCACCAGCCCGACGCCGGTCAGCTCGGGATCCTGCTGCAGCATCCGGGTGAGGATCCCCTCGGTGACGACTTCCAGTCGGGTCGTCGCCCCCACGCAGGTTTCGGCGCGCATCCGGTAGCCCACCGTTTCCCCCGGTTTTTCGCCCAGCAGATCCGCCAGCCGCTGCGCCACGTTACGGGCGGCGATCCGCCGCGGTTCGAGCAGAATAATTTTGCCGTTAATCTTTCCCTCGGCCAGGATCTGCAGCGGCAGCCAGGTTGATTTCCCCGCACCGGTGGGCGCAGTAAGCAGAACCTGGGGGGCGTGTTGTAACGCGTGGAGAAGATCGGGAAGGACAGCGGCGACCGGCAACAGGGACACGAATGGCTCCAGAGGGTTAACTTTAGACGGCGTACATTGTAGCATCGCCACAATTCATTACCGAGTGCCCCGTATGTCTGAGTCGAAAAGGCTGTTCTTTGCCATTGAAATGCCCGCGCCGATCCAGCGTCAGATCGTGCGCTGGCGCGCCGGGCACTTTGCCCCGGAAGCGGGCCGTCCGGTGGCCGGGGCTAACCTGCACCTGACCCTGGCGTTTTTAGGCGATGTCAGCGAGGAGAAACGTCAGGCGCTGGCGGCCATGGCCGGTCGCATCCGCCAGCCTGGGTTTACCCTGACGCTGGACGATGCCGGTCAGTGGCTGCGCTCGCGGGTCGTCTGGCTGGGGACGCGCCAGCCGCCCCGGGGATTATTGCAGCTCGCCAATATGCTGCGGGCCCAGGCGGCGCGCAGCGGCTGTTACCAGAGCCCACAGCCGTTTCATCCGCATATCACCCTGCTGCGCGACGCCAGCCACGCGGTGGCCATTCCGCCGCCGGGTTTTCAGTGGGCGTTTCCGGTGAATGAATTTGTCCTCTACGAGAGCCGTTTTGTCGGCGGACGCACCCGCTATACGCCGCTTCAGCGCTGGACGCTTAGCGAATAACAAGGAATCTGTATGCAGTTTACCCCTGCCCTCCAACCCGCCACGCTGGTGCAGCGCTACAAACGTTTTCTGGCCGACGTGGTGACGCCGGAAGGCGAAACGCTGACCCTGCACTGCCCCAATACCGGGGCAATGACCGGCTGCGCCACGCCCGGCGATACCGTCTGGTACTCCACCTCCGAAAATATCAAACGCAAATATCCCCACACCTGGGAAATAACCCAGACTGCCGACGGGGAATATATTTGCGTCAATACGCTGCGGGCCAACCAGTTGGTCAAAGAGGCGATTACTCTGGATTTCATTCCTGAACTGCGCGGCTACAACACCTTAAAAAGCGAAGTGAAATATGGTGCGGAAGGCAGCAGAATCGACTTTATGTTGCAGGCAGAGGATCGACCCGAGTGCTATATTGAAGTGAAATCAGTGACGTTAGCTGAAAGGGATAACGGCTACTTTCCGGATGCGGTAACGCTGCGAGGGCAGAAGCATCTCCGGGAGTTGATAAGTATGGCGGCGGCGGGCAAGCGCGCGGTGCTGTTATTTGCGGTATTGCACAGCGCGATTGGACGATTTTCACCAGCCCGTCATATTGACCCTAAGTACGCGCAACTGTTGAATGAGGCACAAAAGCAGGGGGTGGAGGTTTTGGCTTACAAAGCGGAACTTTCTGCCGATAAGATGACTCTGAGATCCGCTCTTCCCGTCACGTTATAAAAGGGGTTGAGCGTTGTTTATTAAGTGTTCTGGTCGTGTGCGCAAATACGCTTTTCCTCACAGGCTTGTCAAGTGTTACGTTTAGATAATTGCCATACGGAAAAGCATCTGCTATTTATAGCGGCCTGATTTTTCCCCCAACACGGGGATCGATAGTGCGTGTTAAGGAGAAGCAACATGCAAGAAGGGCAAAACCGTAAAACATCGTCCCTGAGTATTCTCGCCATCGCTGGGGTGGAGCCGTATCAAGAGAAGCCGGGCGAAGAGTATATGAACGAAGCCCAGCTGTCGCACTTCAAGCGAATTCTTGAAGCATGGCGTAATCAACTCAGGGATGAAGTGGATCGCACCGTTACTCATATGCAGGACGAAGCCGCTAACTTCCCGGATCCGGTAGACCGTGCCGCTCAGGAAGAAGAGTTCAGCCTCGAACTGCGTAACCGTGACCGCGAACGCAAGCTGATTAAGAAGATTGAGAAGACGCTGAAAAAAGTCGAAGACGAAGATTTCGGCTTCTGCGAGTCCTGCGGTGTCGAAATCGGCATTCGTCGTCTGGAAGCCCGTCCAACAGCCGACCTGTGTATCGACTGCAAAACGCTGGCAGAAATCCGCGAAAAACAGATGGCCGGTTAATTCCGACCCTGTTATCACGCTATTACAGGCGGGAGTCTTCTCCCGCCTGATTACTTTCTGCGCTGTGTAATTATGCCTGCTGACTATATTGGGCGCTTCGCGCCATCCCCCTCTGGCGAACTGCATTTCGGCTCGCTTATTGCCGCGCTTGGCAGCTACCTGCAAGCCCGTGCCCGCCAGGGTATCTGGCGCGTACGTATCGAAGATATTGACCCCCCGCGTGAAGTTCCCGGTGCAGCAGAGACCATTCTGCGTCAGCTGGAACATTACGGCCTGCACTGGGACGGCGAGGTGCTGTGGCAGTCTCAGCGTCACGATGCCTATCGCGAACGCCTGGCCTGGCTGCACGCCCAGGGACTCTCTTACTACTGCACCTGCACCCGCGCCCGCATTCAGAGCGTCGGCGGCGTCTATGACGGCCATTGCCGCACCCTGTATCACGGCCCGGAAAACGCCGCGGTGCGCGTGGTGCAACAGCATCCGGTCACCCGATTTACCGACCTGCTGCAGGGCGAATTCCATGCCGATCCACGCCTGGCAGACGAGGATTTTATTATCCACCGCCGGGACGGACTGTTTGCTTACAATCTGGCGGTCGTGGTGGATGACCATTTCCAGGGAGTCAACGAAATTGTCCGCGGGGCCGATCTGATCGAGCCTACCGTACGGCAGATTTCGCTCTACCAGCTGTTTGGCTGGCCGGTGCCGGACTATATTCATTTGCCGCTGGTGGTGAATGAAAAAGGGATGAAACTCTCGAAACAGAATCATGCCCCCGCATTACCGACGGGCGATCCTCGCCCTGTTCTTATCAATGCTTTACAATTTCTAAACCAGGATGTAACACATGAGTGGCAGGATCTGCGAACCGAAGAATTACTGGAAAAAGCGGTGGCCCAGTGGTCGCTAAACCGCGTGCCGAAAATCCAGCATTCTCAAATGCGTCTCGCTGAGCTATGATTAGCCGCTATTTTTTGTCCTGAATTCTGAAACACACACTACCGAGGTGTATTATTTTTACCCGAGTCGCTAATTTTTGCCGTAAGGTGCTGAGCCGCGATGAGAGCATGGCGGATGACGTCATTGTTCAAAATACGATGTCGGTTATTCCGCGCGAGCAGCATGCTATTTCCCGCAAAGATATCAGTGAAAACGCCCTGAAGGTCCTTTATCGTCTGAATAAAGCTGGCTATGAGGCGTATCTCGTTGGTGGCGGGGTGCGTGACTTACTGTTGGGCAAAAAGCCAAAAGATTTTGACGTGACCACCAGCGCCACCCCTGAGCAGGTGCGTAAATTATTCCGCAACTGCCGCCTGGTCGGTCGTCGCTTCCGTCTCGCCCACGTCATGTTTGGGCCCGAGATCATTGAAGTGGCAACCTTCCGTGGTCATCACGAAGGCACCCCATCAGACCGCACGACCTCTCAACAGGGTCAGAACGGCATGTTGCTGCGTGACAACATCTTTGGCTCTATCGAAGAAGATGCCCAGCGTCGCGATTTCACCATCAACAGCCTCTATTACAGCGTGGCTGACTTTACCGTCCGCGATTTTGTCGGTGGCGTACCGGACCTGAAAGCCGGCATCATTCGCCTGATCGGCAACCCGGAAACGCGCTACCGTGAAGATCCGGTGCGTATGCTGCGCGCCGTGCGTTTTGCCGCCAAGCTGGATATGCAGATCAGCCCAGAGACCGCCGAGCCGATCCCGCGTCTGGCGACGCTTATCAACGATGTGCCACCGGCGCGTCTGTTTGAAGAGGCGCTGAAGCTGCTGCAGGCGGGCCACGGTTTTGCTACCTATCAGCTGCTGCGCGAGTACAGCCTGTTCCAGCCCCTGTTCCCGACCATCACGCGTAACTTCACCGAAAAAGGTGACAGCGCGATGGAGCGCATCATCGATCAGGTGCTGAAGAACACCGATAACCGCATTCAGAACGATATGCGCGTGAATCCGGCGTTCCTGTTTGCCGCGATGTTCTGGTATCCGCTGCTGGAAACGGCGCAGAAGATTGCTCAGGAAAGCGGTCTGGCCTATTACGATGCCTTCGCGCTGGCCGCCAACGACGTGCTGGATGAAGCCTGCCGCTCGCTGGCGATCCCGAAACGCATTACCACGCTGGTGCGTGATATCTGGCAGCTTCAGCTGCGGATGTCCCGTCGTCAGGGTAAACGCGCGTGGAAGCTAATGGAGCATCCTAAGTTCCGTGCGGCTTACGATCTGATGGCCCTGCGTGCCGAAGCGGAAAACAACCGCGAGCTGCAGCTGCTGGTGCAGTGGTGGGGTGAGTTCCAGGTTTCTGCACCACCGGCGCAGAAAGACATGCTGGGCGATCTGGATGAAGATCCGGCACCGCGTCGTCGTCACCGTCGTCCACGCAAGCGCGCACCGCGTCGCGAAGGCGCGGCATGACGCTGGCGTATATCGCCATCGGCAGCAATCTGGCCTCTCCGCTGGAGCAGGTCAATGCTGCCGTCCAGGCGCTGGGCGACATCCCGCAGAGCCGCGTTGTCGCCCTCTCCTCGTTTTACCGCACCCCCCCGCTGGGCCCGCAGGATCAGCCCGACTACCTGAACGCCGCCATCGCGATCGACACGGCTCTCAGCGCCGACGCGCTTCTGGACAACACCCAGCGCATCGAGCTGCAGCAGGGTCGCGTGCGTAAAGCAGAGCGCTGGGGACCGCGTACCCTCGACTTAGACATCATGCTGTTTGGTGATGCGGTGATTAACACCGAACGCCTGACGGTGCCGCACTACGACATGAAGCGCCGCGGCTTTATGCTCTGGCCGCTGTTCGAAATCGCCCCCGATCTGATCTTCCCTGACGGCGAAAGCCTGAGCGCCCTGCTGGGGCAACTGAACGCCGAAAAACCCGCCCGCTGGTAACGCCACTTTTTCGTTAATAAACCCTAAAACTTTTATGGTTTATCGATTACCTAAAATCATTGTTCCCTCGAATGTTACTGTTAGAATGCGCAAAGATTCGCTTTGGGCTATCAGGAAACAGTATGAAACCAACCACCATTGCTACCTTGCAGAAATGCAAACAGGACAAGCAACGCTTCGCCACCATTACGGCCTATGACTACAGCTTCGCCAAACTCTTTGCCGAAGAGGGTATTAACGTCATGCTGGTTGGCGACTCGTTAGGGATGACGGTTCAGGGACATGACTCCACTCTGCCGGTGACGGTAGAGGATATTGCTTACCACACCCGGGCGGTGCGTCGCGGTGCGCCAGCCTGTCTGCTGCTCGCCGACCTGCCGTTTATGGCCTACGCCACGCCGGAGCAGGCGTTTGAGAATGCCGCCACGGTGATGCGTGCCGGGGCCAACATGGTCAAAGTGGAAGGCGGTGCCTGGCTGGTGGAGACTGTCCGCATGCTTACCGAGCGCGCGGTGCCGGTCTGCGGCCATCTGGGATTAACCCCGCAGTCGGTCAATATCTTTGGCGGCTATAAGGTTCAGGGGCGCGGTGACGCCGCCCAGACGCTGTTTGATGATGCACTTGCCATCGAAGCCGCGGGCGCACAGCTGCTGGTGCTGGAGTGCGTGCCGGTGGCGCTGGCGAAACGCATTACCGACGCGCTCACCATTCCGGTGATCGGCATTGGGGCCGGTAACGTGACCGACGGCCAGATCCTGGTGATGCACGACGCCTTTGGCATCACCGGCGGGCATATCCCGAAATTTGCGAAGAATTTCCTTAGCGACGCAGGCGACATGCGCGGCGCGGTCAGGCAGTATATTGCCGACGTTGAATCGGGTGTTTACCCGGGTGAAGAACACAGTTTCCAGTAAGGAGTCTCGTTGTGCTAATCATTGAAACCCTGCCGCTGCTGCGCCAGCACATTCGCCGCTTGCGCCAGGAAGGTAAACGTATCGCCCTGGTGCCCACCATGGGCAACCTGCATGACGGCCACATGAAGCTGGTGGACGAAGCCAAAGCCCGCGCCGATGTGGTGGTGGTGAGTATTTTTGTTAACCCGATGCAGTTTGACCGTGCCGACGACCTGGCGCGCTACCCACGCACGCTGCAGGAAGACTGTGAGAAGCTGAAAAAGCATAAGGTGGATTTCGTCTTCTCCCCTGCCCCGGCGGATATCTATCCGAAAGGCACGGAAGAGGCCACCTATGTCGATGTGCCGGGCATCTCCACCATGCTGGAAGGGGCCAGCCGTCCGGGTCACTTCCGCGGCGTCTCCACCATCGTCAGCAAGCTGTTTAACCTGGTGCAGCCGGATATCGCCTGCTTCGGCGAGAAAGATTTCCAGCAGCTGGCGCTGATCCGCAAGATGGTGGCCGACATGGGCTACGACATCGACATTGTTGGCGTGCCGATCGTGCGGGCCAAAGACGGCCTGGCGCTGAGCTCCCGCAACGGCTACCTCACTCCTGAACAGCGTAAAATCGCCCCGGGTCTGTACAAGGTGATGAGCACCATGGCGAGCCAGCTGAAAAACAAAGAGTTGAGCAGCGAAGAGATCGTAGCGCTGGCAGAACAGGCGCTGAACGATGGCGGCTTACGGGCTGACGATGTGCAGATCCGCGATGCCGACACCCTGCTGGCGCTCTCCGCTGACAGCAAACGCGCGGTGATCCTGGTGGCCGCATGGCTTGGCCAGGCGCGTCTGATCGATAACACAGTAGTTGAACTGGCTCAGTAAACACTGAGCCTATCCATGCTAACGGATTAGTTTTCATCAGCCCCTTCTTCGGGAGGGGATACGACAAAGAGTTAAGGTAACGTCATGATTCGCAAAATGCTGCAAGGTAAGCTTCACCGTGTGAAGGTCACGCAGGCCGATCTGCATTATGAAGGCTCCTGCGCGATCGATCAGGATTTTCTCGACGCAGCGGGTATTCTTGAAAACGAAGCCATTGATATCTGGAACGTGAGTAACGGCAACCGTTTCTCAACCTACGCTATCGCGGCTGAACGTGGTTCCAAAATTATCTCCGTCAACGGGGCAGCGGCGCACTGCGCCAGCGTGGGTGATATTGTTATCATCGCCAGCTTTGTGATGATGTCCGATGAAGAAGCACGCCGCTGGCAGCCGAAAGTGGCCTATTTTGAAGGTGATAACGACATGAAACGTCTCGCGAAAGCGATTCCGGTTCAGGTCGCCTGATCGTTATCCTTGCGGCTGATTGCTGATCAGCCGCGACATCGTTTCTAATGAGTCCGTTCTGAGCACGTACAAGCGCTTCAGCAGGAATGGATTATCCCCCGGTTTCACCTTCCCTTTCACCGTCGTCACTGCCAGGTGAAAACCTGCATCATTAGCCGCTTTCACCGCGATATCGTTATAGCCGCCGAACGGGTATGAGAGATAAAGCACATGCGGGTTAAACTGCGCCAGCGCGCGGCGGGAGTGCTTAAAGTCCATCAATACGTTCTGATAGCTGCGGCTCAGCAGGATGGGATGGCGATTCGCATCCACCCGGTGCAGGAAGTGGGTGTGCGACTGCACGTCAAACACGTCCTGGATCTCACGCAGCTCGGAGAGGCTCATAAACTGCAGCGTCTTCGGATCCCATTTCAGCGGATGGGCTTTGATCCGCGAGGAGATAATAAACGCCGTGGCGTGGAAGCCGTACTGCTTCAGGATTGGCCAGGCGTAGCGGCTGACCGACTTCAGACCATCGTCAAAGGTGATCGCCACCGCGCGGGCCGGGAGGTTCATCTTGTTACGCACGTAGCCTTCCAGCTGGTACATCGTCAGCGTGGTGTAACCCTGATCGTGCAGCCAGGCCATCTGGTTATTGAAAGCGCGCACGCTGGTGGTGGTCGAGGTATGGCGATAACGGGTGTTCTCTTCGTCGCGCAGGATATGGTGATAGGTCAGCACCGGCAGGCCGTTATCCTCCTGCGCATCCAGGCTGCTGACCCAGGCCAGGCGGTTGGCGATGCGGATCTGATACCAGGTCTGATTAAGCCGATCCTTCAGCTTGCTGAGGATCGGATAGCGCAGGTTGTCCGCCAGGGTGCCGAACGGCGCGCTGCCGGCATTGGGGGCGTTGTAGACCGGCGTATCCTTCCAGGTGATCAGGTTCTGATTGCTGAGCGGCTTGTTCAGATCGCCGAGGCTGTCCTCCACGCGCTGCTTTCCCTGCACCTCGCCCAGATGCTCTTTGTCGATAAAACCGGTGCCGAAGCCAAAGCGGAACTCATAATAATCCGCCGCGGTAGGCACCACCGCAATGATTTGCCCGGCACGCACATTGCCGACGGTAACGACCTTGTTGCCCACCTGCGCCCAGATGGCGGCATCTTCGGTAGTTTGCATATAGCGGGGCGGGAGCCCTTGCTGGCTAATCAGACTGGCAGACACGCCGCCGGAGACCAGCAGCAGAAGCAGGAAAATAATACGCGAGAGCATAGGGATGTATTCAGTACGAAAAACGGACGTCATTGTAACAAAAGCGCCAGCAATACCAATGCTTAATATTTTTCCAGACCATGGAGCAGGACAAAAGGCGGGTTTTTCTGCTGCTGATGCCACAGGCTGCTGACTTCCGGCGCGCCGCGGGCAACGATGGTGTCGCGAAAGCCGCTGCTGTCGGTCATCTCCCGCAGAGGGTACATCATCTCCAGCAGCGGATAGCTAATCCCCGAGATCACTTCGCAGTTGGCGTGCTTGTGGCTGAGCAGTGCCGCCGCGCGATAGGGGGCGGCGCCGGAGATATCGGTCAGGAAGATCACCCCGTCACCGCTGTCGACCTGATGCTGGGCATCGCACAGCATGCGGCTGAGCATATTGACGCTTAATCCGCGCCAGAAATTAACCACCTGGCACTGTACCAGCGGCCCAAACCGGACGGCGAGCTTCTCCGCCATCTCCTGCGCATGTTCATCATGGCACGTGATTACCCAACCCAGCATCGTCACCTCTCATCAGAAAGGGGTAGTCTAGCCGAGCAGGAAGCGTACAGGGGTGATGAGGGTCAATAAACCGGCCCGGCAACAGAACGTCGCCGGGCCTGAGGATCAGCTGCGCAGCCCGCGTCCGCGCTGGATCAGGTTCCAGCACAGCAGATAGAAGGCCACGATAAAGATCACCAGCACGCCAACGGTGGTTGCCAGCGGCACGTCGGAAATGCCAAGGAAACCAAAGCGGAAGCCGCTGATCATATAGACGATCGGGTTCAGGTGTGACAGCCCCTGCCAGAACGGCGGCAGCAGCGTCAGGGAGTAGAACACCCCGCCGAGGTAGGTCAGCGGCGTCAGGACGAAGGTCGGGATCAGGCTGATATCGTCAAAGGTTTTGGCGAATACCGCATTCAGCAGACCGGCCAGCGAGAACAGCACCGCCGTCAGCAGCAGCGTCAGGCCGACAAACAGCCAGGAGTGCACCTGGAACGGCACAAAGAACAGGGAGATCGCCGTCACCAGCACGCCGACGCACAGGCCGCGGGCCACGCCGCCGCCGACATAGCCCGAGATGATCACGTGGGTAGGCACCGGGGCCACCAGCAGCTCTTCGATATTGCGCTGGAACTTGGCGCTAAAGAAAGACGACGCCACGTTGGCATAAGCGTTGGTGATCACCGCCATCATGATCAGGCCAGGCACGATAAACTGCATATAGGTGAAACCGTGCATCTCACCGATCCGCGAGCCAATCAGGTTGCCGAAGATAATAAAGTAGAGGGTCATGGTGATCACCGGCGGCACCAGGGTCTGGATCCAGATGCGCATAAAGCGGTTGATCTCTTTGGCCCAGATACTTTTCAGCGCCACCCAGTAAAGCTGCATCATGCGCGATCTCCTTGTTTCTCATGGACCAGCGAGACGAACAGCTCTTCCAGTCGGTTAGCTTTGTTACGCATACTTAATACCTGAATCCCCTGCTGGCTCAGCTGGCTGAAAACGCTGTTGATCCCCTGCTCACGCAGGACTTCCACTTCCAGGGTTGAGGTATCCACCAGACGGTAGTTATACCCCTCCAGCTTCGGCAGCGCGCTTTTCGCCGCCAGATCGAGAATGAAGGTTTCTGATTTCAGCTTGGAGAGCAGGTTCTTCATCGAGGTGTTTTCCACCAGCGTACCGTGCTGAATGATGCCGATGTTACGACACAGCATCTCCGCCTCTTCCAGATAGTGCGTGGTCAGAATGATGGTGGTGCCTTTGTCGTTAAGATCCTTCAAAAAGCCCCACATTGAGCGGCGAAGTTCGATATCGACCCCGGCGGTCGGTTCATCCAGAATCAGCAGTTTTGGCTCGTGCATCAGCGCCCGGGCAATCATCAGACGACGCTTCATACCACCGGACAACATCCGCGCACGTTCGTTGCGTTTTTCCCACAGATCGAGCTGTTTGAGGTACTTTTCGCTGCGTTCAACCGCCTCTTTACGCTCCACGCCGTAATAGCCTGCCTGGTTGACCACAATCTGCTGCACGGTCTCAAAGGGGTTGAAGTTGAACTCCTGCGGCACCAGACCCAGCTGGCGCTTGGCGTTCACCACCTCCTTTTCCAGGTCGTAGCCGAAGACCTTTACCTGGCCGGAGGTTTTATTCACCAGCGAGCTGATAATGCCGATGGTGGTGGATTTCCCTGCCCCGTTGGGCCCCAGAAGCGCATAAAAATCACCGGCTTCGACTTTAAGATCTATGCCGCGCAGTGCCTGGACACCACCCGGATAGGTTTTTTTAAGCTGCTCGAGCTCCAGTGCAATGGTCATGAAATAGAGTTACCTATAGTGCTGACACGCGAAGTGTTGTTTTAAAAAAAATCGAGTTGCCCTATATTAGCGCAACGCATTAACCCGGTTACAGGCCGTTTATCTCCATGAATGACATAGATACACTCATCAGCAATAACGCACTATGGTCAAAGATGCTGCTGGAGGAAGATTCCGGATTTTTTGCGAAGCTGTCTCAGGCGCAGAAACCACGCTTTCTCTGGATTGGATGCTCCGACAGCCGCGTTCCCGCTGAACGTCTGACTGGCCTCGAACCGGGCGAACTCTTTGTTCACCGTAACGTTGCTAACCTGGTGATCCACACCGATCTGAACTGCCTGTCCGTGGTGCAGTATGCGATTGATGTGCTGGAAGTGGAACACATCATTATTTGCGGTCATTACGGCTGCGGCGGCGTCCAGGCGGCGGTTGAAAACACCGAGCTGGGTCTGATCGACAACTGGCTGCTGCACATTCGTGATATCTGGTTCAAACATAGCTCACTGCTGGGGCAAATGCCGCAGGAGCGTCGCCTGGATACCCTGTGTGAACTGAACGTCATGGAACAGGTGTACAACCTGGGTCACTCCACCATTATGCGGTCGGCCTGGAATCGCGGGCAGAAAGTGACGATCCACGGCTGGGCGTACGGCATTCACGATGGCCTGCTGCGCGATCTGGAAGTGACCGCCACCAGCCGGGAAACGCTGGAACAGCGCTACCGTCAGGGCGTCTCAAACCTCACCCAGAAGCACGATAACCACAAGTAAGCCTGCAAAAAAGCCGGGTGGCGGCATCGCCTTACCCGGCCTACAAAAGCGCGGTCCGTAGGCCCGGTAAGCATAGCGCCACCGGGCAAGACCCATTTTACTCGTCCAGCAGCACCACTTTGCCGACATACGGCAGATGGCGATAACGCTGCGCGTAGTCAATGCCGTAGCCCACCACGAATTCGTCCGGAATCGAGAAGCCAACATACTCCACAGGCACCTGCACTTCACGACGGGTCGGTTTGTCCAGCAGGGTACAGATCGCCAGCGATTTAGGTCCACGCAGGCTGAGAATTTCGCGCACCTTCGACAGGGTGTTACCGGAGTCGATGATGTCTTCAACAATCAAAACATCTTTGCCGCGAATGTCTTCATCCAGGTCTTTGAGGATTTTCACATCACGAGTGGTCGACATTCCGCTGCCATAGCTGGAGGCGGTCATAAAATCGACTTCATGGGAGACCTGCACTTCGCGGCAGAGATCGGCCATAAACATGAAGGAACCGCGTAACAGACCCACCAGCACCATCTCGCTGCCGCTGTCTTTATAGTGTTCGGTGATCTGACGACCGAGTTCGGCGATACGCGCTTTGATCTCCGCTTCCGGGATCATCACTTCAACAGTATGTTTCATTTTACTAACCGTATGTTTTTATAACGAATTTCTCAATGCCGATGGCTTTGCATCCGGCATCGCTACATAAGCCCTGAAGTATACCAGCAAATGGATCCTCCTGGCGCGCCCGTTCATAAAAGCCAGATTTGTGATTCCGATCACACTTGTTAAGTCCTATACTTAATTGCTATCAAAAAATTAACAAACTTGAAGAGTACTTTTTATGGCGGAAACAAAAGTTCAACATTCACGGTTACTCGTGAAGCTAACAGCGCTGTTCGCAGCCTTATGCGGGCTCTACCTGCTAATAGGTGGGGTCTGGCTGGTAGCAATTGGTGGCTCCTGGTACTACCCGATTGCTGGCGTAGTGATGCTGGGCGTCGCCGTGATGTT
Source organism: Leclercia sp. AS011 (assembly GCF_037152535.1). Classification (NCBI taxonomy): domain Bacteria; kingdom Pseudomonadati; phylum Pseudomonadota; class Gammaproteobacteria; order Enterobacterales; family Enterobacteriaceae; genus Leclercia; species Leclercia sp. AS011. Next base: position 386,798 of record NZ_JBBCMA010000002.1, on the reverse strand, counting down.
ATGGCGCAGTAAACAATCGGCACTGTGGCTTTATGCCGCCCTGCTGCTTGCCACAATGATCTGGGGCGTCTGGGAGGTCGGTTTCGACTTCTGGGCGCTGACTCCACGCAGCGACATCCTGGTCTTCTTCGGGATCTGGTTGATCCTGCCCTTCGTCTGGCGTCGTCTGTTCGTGCGCTCCAGCGGTGCGGTCACCGCGCTGGTGGTGGCACTGCTGATCAGCGGCGGGATCCTGACCTGGGCTGGCTTTAACGATCCGCAGGAGGTGAAAGGCACGCTGAATGCCGACGCCACGCCTGCCGCCCCGATCTCCGAAGTAGCCGATGCCGACTGGCCTGCCTATGGTCGTAATCAGGAAGGCCAACGCTACTCCCCGCTGAAGCAGATTAATGCCGATAACGTGCACAATCTGAAAGAAGCCTGGGTGTTCCGTACCGGCGACCTGAAGCAAGCCAACGATCCGGGCGAACTGACCAACGAAGTGACGCCGATTAAAGTGGGCAACATGCTTTACCTCTGTACGGCTCACCAGCGTCTGTTCGCGCTGGATGCGGCTACCGGTAAAGAGAAATGGCACTTCGATCCACAGCTGAAAACAAACAACCAGTTCCAGCACGTGACCTGCCGTGGTGTCTCTTACCACGAAGCACGCGCTGATAACGCCAGCCCGGAAGTGATCGCCGACTGTCCACGTCGCATTATGCTGCCGGTCAACGATGGTCGTCTGTTTGCCATCAACGCCGAAACCGGCAAGCTGTGCGAAACCTTTGCCAACAAAGGCGTACTGAATCTGCAGACCAACATGCCGGATCAGACCCCGGGTCTGTATGAGCCGACGTCACCGCCGATCATCACTGACAAAACCATCGTGATTGCCGGTTCGGTAACGGATAACTTCTCCGTGCGCGAGACCTCTGGTGTGATCCGTGGCTTTGACGTGAACACCGGTAAACTGCTGTGGGCCTTTGACCCGGGTGCGAAAGATCCAAACGCCATCCCGTCGGATGAACACACCTTTACCTTCAACTCGCCGAACTCCTGGGCACCAGCGGCCTATGACGCGAAGCTGGACCTGGTCTACCTGCCGATGGGTGTAACCACACCGGATATCTGGGGTGGTAACCGTACGCCGGAGCAGGAGCGTTATGCCAGCTCCATCGTGGCGCTGAATGCCACCACCGGGAAACTGGCCTGGAGCTACCAGACCGTTCACCACGATCTGTGGGATATGGATATGCCGTCCCAGCCGACGCTGGCGGACATCACCGTTAACGGCCAGAGCGTACCAGTGATCTACGCCCCGGCGAAAACCGGTAATATCTTCGTGCTGGATCGTCGTAACGGCCAACTGGTGGTGCCGGCTCCGGAAAAACCGGTTCCACAGGGCGCAGCGAAAGGCGACTACGTCACCAAAACCCAGCCGTTCTCGGATCTGAGCTTCCGTCCGAAGAAAGATCTCAGCGGGGCAGACATGTGGGGTGCCACAATGTTTGACCAGCTGGTGTGCCGCGTGATGTTCCACCAGATGCGCTATGAAGGCATCTTCACGCCGCCGTCCGAGCAGGGCACGCTGGTGTTCCCGGGTAACCTGGGGATGTTCGAATGGGGCGGTATCTCTGTGGATCCGAACCGTCAGGTGGCAATTGCCAACCCGATGGCGCTGCCGTTTGTCTCTAAACTGATCCCACGCGGCCCGGGCAATCCGATGGAGCAGCCGAAAGACGCGCAGGGTACCGGGACCGAATCCGGTATTCAGCCGCAGTACGGCGTGCCGTATGGCGTGACGCTGAATCCGTTCCTCTCTCCGTTTGGCCTGCCGTGTAAACAGCCTGCCTGGGGTTATATCTCCGCGCTGGATCTGAAAACCAATCAGGTTGTCTGGAAAAAACGTATTGGTACGCCACAGGACAGCATGCCGTTCCCGATGCCGATCCCGGTGCCGTTCAATATGGGTATGCCGATGCTGGGTGGTCCAATCTCCACCGCCGGTAACGTGCTGTTTATCGGCGCGACTGCCGATAACTACCTGCGTGCATACAACATGAGCAACGGTGAGAAACTGTGGCAGGGCCGTCTGCCAGCCGGTGGACAAGCCACGCCGATGACCTATGAGGTCAATGGTAAGCAGTTTGTGGTGATCTCCGCGGGTGGTCACGGTTCGTTTGGCACTAAGATGGGCGACTATATTGTTGCCTATGCGTTGCCTGACGAGAAGTAAGTAACAAAAAAGCCGGGTGGCGGCTACGCCTTACCCGGCCTACAGTTCGAGCTCACGTAGGCCCGGTAAGCGCTAGCGCCACCGGGCTTTTTTACACCGTGAACCCCAGCATCATTCCCGTGTCTTCATGTTCCAGCAGATGACAGTGCGCCATATAGGCATACTCTTTCGGGGCGTCATGATCGAACCTGACTAACACCTCGCTCACCCCGCCCTCAACGCGTACCGTATCCTTCCAGCCCGCGCGATGCCCCCCCGGCGCTTTGCCGTTTTCCGTCAGGATGCGGAACTGGGTGCCGTGAATATGGAACGGATGCAGCATCATGTCCCCTTCCCCGGAGATCACCCAACGCTCATACTGGCCTTTGGTGGCCGCAAACTGTGGATTGTGCATATCGAAGGCTTTGCCGTTGATCCGGTTGCCGTTACGGAAATCGAACCCGTGCATGCTGTGATCCATTCCGCCCATCTTGCCGTGATCCATCTGGCCATGATCCATGCCCGCCATGGCCTGGTGGCCGTACTTCTTCATTAAGGCCTGCATGCCCATCATGTCGAGCATCGGATCCATCGACAGCTGCAGCTTCCGCTGGGTCAGCCCCTCCAGGGACGGCAGAGCCGGCATGGTGGTCAGCGTATCCGGCAAGGTGCCCGAAGCCGTCACCAGCAGCGGCTGAACGCGCAGTACCGGCTGCGGCTGGTCGAACGGTGCCACCGCCATCCCCATCTGGCTCACCGGCAGAGTCACCAGGTCAAACGCCTTGCCGTCGCTGATATCCACCAGCACTTCAAAACGTTCGCCCATCAGCATCGGTAGCTCGGTCACTTTCACCGGTTCAGCCAGCAGCCCCCCATCGCTGGCGACCACGTACAGCGGACGTTTATCGCTGGCGGCGAAGTTCAGCGAGCGGGCGTTACAGCCGTTGAGCAGACGCAGGCGCAGCCAGCCTTTCGGGGCATTATGCTGCGGGTAGATCGCGCCGTTGGTCAGCAGCATATCGCCAAACCAGCCCACCGCGGCGCTCATCACATCCAGCTGATAGTCAATTTGCCCTTCGGCGGTAAACTTTTTGTCCTGCACGATCACCGGCACATCGTCGATGCCCCACTGCTTCGGCAGGCGCAGCAGGCGGCTTTCGTCATCTTCAATCAAAACCAGCCCGGCGAGCCCCATCGCCACCTGATGCCCGGTTTTCCCGTGCTGATGGGGGTGGAACCAGCAGGTGGCCGAACGCTGCTCCGGGGTAAAGGTCACCGTCCGCTGGCCGCCGGGTTTAATGATGCCATGCGGGCCGCCGTCTACCTCGCCCGGCACTTCCAGACCGTGCCAGTGAACGGTGGTCTCTTCATTAAGGGTGTTGTGGATGTTAACGGTCAGCGCTTTTCCCTTGCGTAGCTGAAGGGCCGGACCCAGCAGATTGCCGTTATAGCCCCAGGTGGTGGCGGTGTGCGGCCCAAAGGTCGTTTTGCCCGCCTGCACCACCAGGTTCACCTGATTACGCGCATCGGGAGTGAGTAAATTGGGGATCGGCAGAACGGGACGCTCGGCCGCAAAAGCGGCGCGGCTCCACAGGGGTAACGCACTGGCGACACCCAGTGCGGCAGAATATTTTAAAAAATCACGGCGTTGCATGTTCATCTCCTTATTCGCAGCAGGCGATGTCATGAGCATAAACCCTCCCCTTGCCGGAAGGTCAAGAAAAGCGGGAATAATAAAGATCGTCGCACCGGCGGGAAGTGTGCTAACGTTGAATTTCCGTGACGTATTGGTAGAAGCAATGAAGACGTTTTTCCGAACAATCCTGTTCAGCACCCTGATGATTAATTGCGCAAACAGCTATGCGCTGAGTGAAAATGAAGCCGAAGATATGGCGGATTTAACGGCGGTGTTTGTATTTCTGAAAAACGACTGCGGCTACCAGAATTTACCTAACGGTCAGATACGTCGCGCGCTGGTCTTCTTTGCTCAACAGAACCAGTGGGATCTGAGTAACTACGACAGTTTCGATATGAAATCCCTCGGTGAAGACAGCTACCGCGATCTCAGCGGCATCGGCATTCCCACGGCAAAAAAATGTAAAGCCCTGGCTCGCGACTCGCTGAGCCTGCTCGCCTACGTTAAGTAACTCCCCTCCCGATGCCCTTTTGCTGAATGGATGACCGTGCAACCACGGTCATTGTTAGCTATGATGTTTCGCCCGTTTTAACCGGGTGTTAACAAAGGAGGTATCATCCCATGGCCGAAAAGAAGATGTGGCATGAAACGCTGCATGACCAGTTTGGACAGTACTTTGCCATTGATAACGTGCTCTATCATGAGAAAACCGATCATCAGGATCTGATCATTTTCGAAAACGCGGCCTTTGGCCGGGTGATGGCGCTGGATGGTGTGGTGCAAACCACCGAGCGTGATGAATTCATTTATCACGAGATGATGACCCACGTCCCGCTGCTGGCTCACGGCAATGCGAAACATGTGCTGATCATCGGCGGCGGCGACGGCGCCATGCTGCGCGAAGTGTCCCGCCACAAAACCATTGAAAGCATCACCATGGTAGAGATCGACGCCGGTGTCGTTTCTTTCTGCCGCCAGTATCTGCCCAATCACAATGCCGGCAGCTACGACGATCCGCGCTTCACCCTGGTGATCGACGATGGCGTCAATTTTGTTAACCAGACGACGCAGACCTTCGATGTGATCATCTCCGATTGCACCGATCCGATTGGGCCAGGCGAAAGCCTGTTTACCTCGGCGTTCTATGAGGGCTGCAAACGCTGCCTGAATCCTGGCGGGGTCTTTGTCGCCCAGAACGGCGTCTGCTTCCTGCAGCAGGATGAGGCCCTCGACAGCCACCGTAAGTTGAGCCATTACTTCAGCGACGTCAGCTTCTACCAGGCGGCGATCCCGACCTACTATGGTGGCGTGATGACCTTTGCCTGGGCGACGGATAATGACGCCCTGCGTCATCTCTCTACCGGCATCATTCAGGCGCGCTTCCAGCACGCAAATTTAACCTGCCGATATTACAATCCGGCGGTCCATACCGCAGCCTTTGCCTTGCCGCAATATTTGCAGGATGCTCTGAGGGGGTGAATGAATTGAAAAAGCTGAAACTGCATGGCTTTAACAACCTGACCAAAAGCCTGAGTTTTTGTATTTACGATATCTGCTATGTCAAAACGGCGGAAGAGCGCGATGGTTATATCGCCTATATCGATGAACTCTATAACGCCAACCGACTGACCGAGATCCTGTCAGAAACCTGCTCTATTATCGGTGCCAACATCCTGAATATCGCCCGTCAGGATTATGAACCCCAGGGGGCCAGCGTCACCATTCTGGTCAGCGAAGAGCCGGTTGATCCCACCCTTATCGATCACACCGAGCGTCCCGGCCCGCTGCCGGAAGCGGTGGTGGCCCATCTCGATAAGAGCCATATCTGCGTGCACACCTATCCGGAGAGTCACCCGGAAGGCGGGCTATGTACTTTCCGCGCCGATATTGAAGTATCGACCTGCGGTGTGATTTCGCCCCTCAACGCGCTGAATTATCTAATTCATCAGCTGGAATCCGACATCGTGACCATTGATTACCGCGTGCGCGGCTTTACCCGCGATATCAACGGCATGAAGCACTTTATCGATCATGAAATTAACTCGATTCAGAACTTCATGTCTGACGATATGAAATCGCTGTATGACATGGTCGATGTGAACGTCTATCAGGAAAATATTTTCCATACCAAGATGCTGCTGAAGGAGTTCGACCTGAAGCACTACATGTTCCATACCCGGCCGGAAGATTTAAGCGAAGATGAGCGGAAGGTCATTACTGACCTGCTGTGGAAAGAGATGCGCGAAATTTACTACGGCCGCAACATTCCGGCCGTATAGGATACGCAGGGAGCAGGGACGCTCCAGCTATTATTTCTGTTTCATGAAATCGCGGTAGGCCGCCACCACCTGAAGGAAGTCCTCAACGCCGCACAGCGACAGGCTCTCCTCGTCGTAGTAGTTCATCCCCTCTTCCATCTCGTCACCGGAAAACTCCAGCTGGTTGGCGCGCACCATCACCTCTTCGCCATCCATCCACAACGTGTATTCATGTCCGGTGCGTTGCCAGGATCGTTCACTGCCTTTTACCGTGCGCGCAGCCTGTTCCACTTCATCGAGCAGGCTCAGGTTCTCTTTCACTTCCTCATTGAACCAGTGACCGACCACTTCGTGGCCCATCGACATACGCACTTTCACCACCCCGGTGATATCACGCAGAAATTCGTAATCCATAGTATTTTCCTCTGCAAAGCCCTTGCAGTAATTATCGCAGCCCGGAGGAAGAAAAAAAGCGGAACGCGTGGAAGGAATGAAAATAAAAAAGCCCACCGCGGTTGCGATGGGCTTGTAGGCCAGGTAAGCGTAGCGCCACCGGGCGATGGGTCAGGTGCCCTCTCCCACGGGAGAGGTAGCATTTATACCGCGGTCTGGAAGATAACCCCGTCAGCCTTCTCGGTGTACTGAGAGAGCTGGTCGAAGTTCAGATAGCGATAGGTATCCACCGCCGTCTTATCTACCTGCGCCACGAAGGTCTGGTACTCTTCCGGCGTTGGCAGTTTGCCAATCAGCGCCGCAACCGCCGCCAGCTCCGCAGAGGCCAGGTAGACGTTTGCACCAGTACCTAAACGGTTCGGGAAGTTACGGGTTGAGGTGGAGACCACCGTCGCACCGTCGGCCACGCGCGCTTGGTTACCCATACACAGGGAACAGCCAGGAATTTCGATACGCGCCCCGCTCTTACCGAACACGCTGTAATAACCCTCTTCGGTCAGCTGCGCCGCGTCCATACGGGTTGGCGGTGCCACCCACAGACGGGTCGGCAGCTGGCCTTTGTGGGTATCCAGCAGTTTACCGGCAGCGCGGAAGTGACCGATGTTGGTCATGCAGGAGCCGATGAACACTTCGTCAATCTTGTCGCCCTGGACGTCAGAGAGCAGACGCGCGTCGTCCGGATCGTTCGGCGCACACAGGATTGGCTCTTTGATATCCGCCAGATCGATGTCGATCACTGCCGCGTATTCTGCGTCAGCATCGGCTTCCAGCAGCTGTGGATCCGCCAGCCATTTCTCCATGCCCTGGATACGACGCTCCAGGGTACGACGGTCGCCGTAGCCTTCGGCAATCATCCACTTCAGCAGCACGATGTTGGAAGTCAGGTACTCTTCAATCGGCGCCTGGTTCAGCTTGATGGTACAGCCCGCAGCGGAACGCTCGGCGGAGGCATCGGTCAGTTCGAACGCCTGCTCCACTTTCAGATCCGGCAGACCTTCAATTTCCAGGATACGGCCAGAGAAGATGTTCTTCTTACCTTTCTTCTCAACGGTCAGCAGGCCCTGTTTGATGGCGTACAGCGGGATAGCATGCACCAGGTCACGCAGGGTGATGCCCGGCTGCATTTTGCCTTTGAAACGCACCAGAACGGATTCCGGCATGTCCAGCGGCATCACGCCCGTTGCAGCGGCAAAGGCCACCAGACCAGAGCCCGCCGGGAAAGAGATACCGATTGGGAAACGGGTGTGGGAGTCACCGCCGGTACCCACGGTATCCGGCAGCAGCATGCGGTTCAGCCAGGAGTGGATCACGCCGTCACCCGGACGCAGCGAGACACCGCCACGGTTCATGATGAAGTCTGGCAGGGTGTGGTGGGTGGTGACGTCAACCGGCTTCGGATAGGCCGCGGTGTGGCAGAAGGACTGCATCACCAGGTCAGACGAGAAGCCCAGGCACGCCAGGTCTTTCAGTTCGTCACGGGTCATTGGACCGGTGGTGTCCTGAGAGCCCACGGAGGTCATCTTCGGCTCGCAGTACGCGCCCGGACGAACACCCGCTACGCCGCACGCGCGGCCCACCATTTTCTGCGCCAGAGAGTAACCGCGGTTGCTCTCTGCCACGTCTTTCGCCTGACGGAATACGTCGCTGTGCGGCAGACCCAGCGCTTCACGCGCTTTGGTGGTCAGGCCACGGCCGATGATCAGCGGGATACGGCCACCGGCACGCACTTCGTCGATCAGCACGTCGGTTTTCAGCTCGAAGCTGGCCAGCAGTTCGTTGGTTTCGTGGTTACGCACTTCGCCTTTGAACGGGTAAACGTCAATAACGTCGCCCATGTTCAGGTTGGACACATCCACTTCAATCGGCAGGGCGCCAGCATCTTCCATGGTGTTGAAGAAGATAGGGGCAATTTTGCCGCCGAGGCACAGACCACCGCCGCGCTTGTTCGGCACGTGAGGGATGTCATCGCCCATAAACCACAGCACGGAGTTGGTGGCAGATTTACGGGAAGAGCCGGTACCCACAACGTCGCCGACGTAGGCGAGAGGGAAACCTTTCTGCTGCAGCGCTTCGATCTGTTTGATCGGGCCAACGGCACCCGGCTGATCCGGCTGAATGCCTTCACGGGCGTTTTTCAGCATCGCCAGGGCGTGCAGTGGGATATCCGGGCGAGACCAGGCATCCGGCGCCGGAGAGAGGTCATCGGTGTTGGTTTCGCCGGTCACCTTGAAGACGGTGACGGTCATTTTTTCCGCCAGCGCCGGGCGGCTCAGGAACCATTCGGCATCAGCCCAGGACTGCATGACCTGCTTCGCGTAGCTGTTGCCCGCTTTCGCTTTCTCTTCTACGTCGTAGAAGTTGTCGAACATCAGCAGCGTGTGGGACAGGGCTTTGGCAGCAATCGGTGCCAGCGTGTTGCTGTCCAGCGCATCAATCAGCGGATGAATGTTATAACCACCCTGCATGGTGCCGAGCAGTTCAATCGCTTTTTCAGGGGTAACCAGTGGGGAGGTTGCTTCGCCTTTGGCAATCGCAGCAAGGAAACCGGCTTTGACGTAGGCGGCTTCATCGACGCCTGGCGGTACACGGTTGATCAACAGATCTAACAGGAATTCTTCTTCGCCTTCAGGCGGATTCTTCAGCAGCTCGACGAGCCCAGCCATCTGGGTAGCATCTAAGGGTTTCGGTACAATCCCCTCGGCGGCACGTTCTGCTACGTGCTTACGGTATTCTTCTAGCACGACGGTTCTCCTCGCTCTCATTGTCATATGCGGCCGGCGTTTTCTTCACGCTCCTGTGAGACAGCAGTTTGTAGGGTAAATGCCCGATACCGCGTCGGGCAGCATAGCAGGATTTTCAGACAGTGTTAATCCGTTTACAAAAAAGCAACATTAAATTGTTTGCTGAATCGTTAAGCATGGTATAGCGGCGAGACGGGAAGAATTTCGGGCACAAAAAAACCGCCCTGAAGCGGTTATTTTGTTGCCTTGCGGTGGTAGCACACCGGGTTGGCAGATTTGCGGCAAAACCCAACGAGACAGATTTTGCTCCGCAAAAAGGCAGCTTGCAAGTGGCTTTTTGAGTTTTGCGTAGCGCTTTCCTGTTCCGGATGAAAGTGCATGTAAACGCATTATTTCTCTTCTACGTTGATATCTATTGCCCTACTCTTTTCTTCGGCCTGCTTCGCTGGTGTAGCAACCAGTCACCGGGCCCGGGAGCAGTTCCGTAACCTACGCGGCGAAACCCAATTTGCCAGGTTCTGCCTTTCCCGGTGAAGAAAGAACCCGCGTAGCCTGCAAAGGAACGCTCGCAATGGAGATGCGATTCTATACGCTGATCGTTGTGATCGGTTTACTGCTAACGGCACTGCACGGTGGCTGGAGCATATCCGACATCACAGTGCTGTTTGTCATTAACCTCGGCAACTAGCTGCTGGCCGCTCGCAAGAGCGGCCATTTGAATACCCCAACGGCTTTTGCACAATCAGATATAATCTGTGTAATAAATGCTCACACTCTTTCTCCGGCCATTCGGAACGGTTCCCAGTTTAAGTCAAAAAAGTAATACCCGGGTGCATATACTCGCGGCAACGTAAACGCCTTACGGCCTCGCTCTCGTCGGAGTCTTATTATGAAGTTGCCCCTTAAGCCTCATCTGCTTGCTCTCATATGTAGCGCCGGGCTGTTAGCCGCCTCTGGCGTTGTGTACGTTAATGGCCGCGCAACGGATACCCTCACTCAGCCATCGCCGTCCGTACAGCCCGCCCCGACAGCGCAAGCCGCCCCGGTGGCTGAGCCTGAGGTGCCGGTGGCCTACACTGCAGCGCAAATCGATCAGTGGGTTGCTCCGGTTGCCCTCTACCCGGACGCCCTGCTGTCGCAGGTATTGATGGCCGCAACCTATCCGGCGAACGTGATCCAGGCGGCCCAGTGGTCGCGGGACAACCCTCGCATGCAAGGGGATGCGGCGGTTCAGGCCGTGGCGGGGCAGCCCTGGGACCCGAGCGTTAAATCGCTGGTCGCCTTCCCGCAGCTGATGTCGATGATGGGGGAGAATCCGCCCTGGGTGCAGAATCTCGGAGACGCGTTTCTCGCCCAGCCGAAGGATGTGATGGACTCCGTTCAGCGCCTACGCCTGCTGGCGCAGCAGACCGGCGCGCTGCAGTCGACGCCGCAGCAGACGGTGACCACGGTGGCGAAAACCGCACCGGTAAAAGCCGCTTCATCGACCTCAACCTCTACGTCGACATCAACCCCTGCCCCGACGGTGATCAAGATTGAATCCGCCGATCCCCAGGTGGTGTATGTCCCGACCTACAACCCCAGCACGGTTTACGGCACCTGGCCAAACACCAGCTATCCACCGGTCTATCTGCCGCCGCCTCCGGGGGAGCAGTTCACCGACAGCCTGGTCAAAGGGCTGGGCTTCAGCCTCGGGGTAGCGACAACCTACGCCATCTTCAGCAATATCGACTGGGATAACGATGACGACTGGGATCATCACCATCATGACGACGATCACCACGGCGGATATTCGCGTAACGGCGATAACAACATCAATATCAACGTGGACAACTTCAATAAAATCAGCGGGCAGCGCCTGACCGATGCCAGCCGCGGCTGGCAGCATAACCCGGCCTATCGCGGCGGCGTACCCTACGCTACCAGCCAGCTGAATAACCGTTATCCGCAGAACAGCACCGCGGTGCGCCGGACCGCTAACGGCAGTCTTCCGGCACCGCAAGGGGCCGTCAATCGCGACGCCCAGCGCCAGGCGGCAATGAGCCAGATGGAGCGCTCGACGGGTAAAAACCTCTCCCAGACGGCACGTCCGGCCACCCGTGACGGGCAGCGTCAGGCGGCAAGCCAGCAGTTGAATCAGATCTCCCAGCGCAATAACTATCGGGGGTATGACAACGATCGACCACAAACGGCAAAACGGGCCAGTAGCACCCCGCGCGAAACCCCGCGTGCGGCGTCACGTCAGGAGACTACCCGCAAGGCACAACCCCAGCAGCGGACCACGCAGACGCATCAGCGGGCCAATGCTCTCAGCGGCAACGACAGCCGCTCGGCCAACTGGCAGGCGCAGCAGCAGCGTGGAATGCAGAGCCGTCAGCAGTCGGCCCGCAATCTGGAACAGCGCAGCGGCGGCAGAGCCCAGATGTCTGAACGCCGGGCCGGCGGTGAACACCGTGAATTCCGTCATCGTTAAGGGAGGCGACAATGAAAAGTAAATTACTCAGCGGAATGATGTTGTTCATGGTATCGACTGGCGTCTTTGCCCAACAACATTTCAGCACGCCCGAACAGGCAACCGATGCGCTGGCGAAGGCCATCAGCGAGCAGAACGACAAGGAACTTGGCAACCTGCTCGGCGAGGACTGGCGCACCTTTTTACCCTCCGATGGCGTCGATCCGGAGGCGGTAGATCGCTTTAAACGCGACTGGCAGGTGAACCATAACACGGTGATCGACGGCGATATGGCCTGGCTGACGGTAGGCGAATACCACTGGCAGCTGCCGATCCCGGTGGTGAAACGCGCAGAGGGCTGGCAGTTCGACATGCAGGAAGCCAAAGAGGAGATCCTCAACCGCGAAGTGGGCCGCAACGAGCTGGCCGCTATCGAGGCGCTGCACGCCTATGTGGATGCCCAGGAGAGCTATCACGCCCTCACCAGCCGGTATGCACAGAAAATTGTCAGCAGCGAGGGTAAAAAAGATGGACTCTACTGGCCGGTGAAACCCGGTGAAGCCCCCAGCCCGCTCGGCCCGGCCTTCAGCCCGAAAGAGCCCGGTCAGGGGTATCATGGCTACCACTTCCGCATCCTGCCGGACAGCAAATCAGGCTTCGCGATGATTGCCTGGCCGGTGAGCTACGGCGAGACCGGGGTGATGAGCTTTATGATTAACGGCGACGATCGGGTCTGGCAGGCCAACCTGGGTGACAAGTCAGCGGAGGAAGCGAAAGCGATGCCGATCTTTAACCCGGCCGATCGCTGGCAGCTGGTGGCGCAGTAGGTTTTGCAGAATAAAAAAAAGCGGCTCAGGAGCCGCTTTTTTCATGCCGGAAGAAAATTACTTCTTCTTCGCTTTCGCGTTTGGCAGGTCGGTGATGCTGCCTTCAAACACTTCTGCCGCCAGGCCAACAGACTCGTGCAGAGTCGGGTGAGCGTGGATGGTCAGCGCGATGTCTTCAGCGTCACAGCCCATTTCGATCGCCAGGCCGATCTCACCCAGCAGCTCGCCGCCGTTGGTGCCGACAATCGCACCACCGATCACGCGGTGAGTCTCTTTGTCGAAGATCAGTTTGGTCATACCGTCTGCGCAGTCGGAAGCGATAGCACGGCCAGAAGCAGCCCACGGGAAGGTGGCGGTTTCGTAGCTGATGCCTTTCTCTTTCGCTTCTTTCTCGGTCAGACCCACCCAGGCAACTTCTGGCTCGGTGTAGGCGATAGATGGGATCACTTTCGGATCGAAGTAGTGCTTCATGCCGGCGATAACTTCAGCGGCAACGTGGCCTTCGTGAACACCTTTGTGCGCCAGCATTGGCTGACCGACGATATCGCCGATAGCAAAGATGTGCGGCACGTTAGTGCGCAGCTGCTTGTCAACGCGGATGAAGCCACGGTCGTCAACTTCCACGCCCGCTGCGCCTGCATTGAGGTTTTTACCGTTCGGCACACGGCCGATGGCTACCAGCACGGCGTCGTAACGCTGTGGTTCTGCAGGGGCTTTTTTGCCTTCCATGGAAACGTAAATACCGTCTTCTTTCGCTTCAACGGCAGTCACTTTGGTTTCCAGCATCAGGTTGAACTTCTTGCTGATGCGTTTGGTGAAGACTTTAACGATGTCTTTGTCAGCAGCCGGGATAACCTGGTCGAACATTTCAACCACGTCAATCTGTGAACCCAGCGCATGGTACACGGTACCCATTTCCAGACCGATGATACCGCCACCCATAACCAGCAGGCGTTCCGGAACGGTTTTCAGCTCCAGCGCGTCGGTGGAGTCCCACACGCGTGGATCTTCATGTGGAATGAACGGCAGTTCGATCGGACGGGAGCCCGCCGCGATGATCGCGTTGTCGAAGTTGATCACGGTTTTGCCGTTTTCACCTTCCACTTCCAGGGTGTTTGCCCCGGTAAATTTACCCAGACCGTTTACCACTTTCACTTTACGGCCTTTGGCCATACCGGCCAGACCACCGGTCAGCTGAGTGATAACTTTCTCTTTCCAGGTACGAATCTTGTCGATATCGGTTTTCGGCTCGCCGAAGACGATACCGTGTTCAGCCAGCGCTTTGGCTTCTTCGATAACTTTCGCTACGTGCAGCAGCGCTTTAGAAGGGATACAGCCGACGTTCAGACAAACACCGCCGAGGGTGTTGTAACGTTCTACGATGACGGTTTCCAGACCTAAATCCGCGGCGCGGAATGCTGCGGAATAACCTGCCGGGCCTGCCCCAAGTACTACGACCTGAGTTTTGATTTCTGTGCTCATCATGACCTCTTAATTTATACCCGTCGTCCACCGGGTCGTTCTATCCGCTCGCATTTTACAAAATTGTTAACAATTTTGAAACAACAAACGGCTCACGAATTGTCGCTTTCGCCGATAACCTCACAACCATCAGGAGATTACCAGAAAAAAGCCGGCCGATTGGCCGGCTCTTCGATTACATCACCAGGCGGCGAATGTCGCTCAGGGTGTTATTGATGATGGTGATGAAGCGCGCACCATCAGCACCGTCGATCACGCGGTGGTCGAAGGAGAGAGAAATCGGCATCATCAGACGCGGCATAAACTCTTTCCCGTTCCACACTGGCTCCATCGCAGACTTGGAGACACCGAGGATCGCCACTTCCGGCGCGTTAACAATCGGTGCGAAGTGGGTGGTACCCAGGCCGCCGATGCTGGAGATAGTGAAGCAGCCGCCCTGCATTTCGCCGGCAGTCAGCTTACCATCACGCGCTTTCTTGGAGATGGTGGTCAGTTCACGGGACAGCTCAGTGATGCTCTTCTTGTTCACATCTTTGAAGACCGGAACAACCAGACCATTTGGCGTATCAACCGCAACACCGATGTTGATGTATTTCTTCAGCGTCAGCTTCTGGCCGTCTTCGGACAGGGAGCTGTTGAAGCGTGGCATCTGCTCAAGGGCAGCGGCAACGGCTTTCATGATGAAGACCACTGGGGTGAATTTCACGTCCAGCTTGCGCTTCTCAGCTTCGGCGTTCTGCTGTTTACGGAACGCTTCCAGATCGGTGATATCGGTTTTATCGAAGTGGGTAACGTGCGGGATCATTACCCAGTTACGGCTCAGGTTGGCACCAGAGATCTTCTGGATACGGCCCAGTTCCACTTCTTCGATTTCGCCGAACTTGCTGAAGTCCACTTTCGGCCATGGCAGCATGCCCGGGATACCGCCACCGGTGGCAGCAGCAGGTGCCGCTTCAGCACGCTTAACCGCGTCTTTCACGTAAGCCTGAACGTCTTCGCGCAGGATACGGCCTTTACGACCGGTGCCTTTCACTTTCGCCAGGTTCACACCGAATTCGCGCGCCAGGCGACGAATCAGCGGGGTCGCGTGGACGTAAGCGTCGTTTTCAGCGAACTCAGATTTGCCTTCTGCTTTCGCAGCAGGAGCCGCAGCAGGTTTAGCAGCCTGAGCCGGTGCAGCAGCTGGTGCTGGAGCAGCAGCTGCCGGAGCCGCAGCAGGCGCAGCGCCTTCCACTTCGAAGACCATGATCAGAGAGCCGGTAGACACTTTGTCGCCGGTGCTGATTTTAATCTCTTTAACGGTACCCGCGAACGGCGCAGGGACTTCCATAGAAGCCTTGTCGCCTTCAACGGTGATCAGTGACTGCTCAGCGGCAACTTTGTCGCCCACTTTCACCATCACTTCGGTCACTTCAACTTCGTCACCGCCGATGTCCGGTACGTTAACGTCTTTCGCGCCGCCAGCCGCAGCTGGTGCAGCAGCCGGAGCCGGAGCAGCGGCCTGTGCTGGCGCGGCAGCAGGTGCAGCACCCGCCACTTCGAAGACCATGATCAGAGAGCCGGTAGACACTTTGTCACCGGTGCTGATCTTGATCTCTTTAACGGTACCGGCGAACGGAGCTGGCACTTCCATAGAGGCTTTGTCGCCTTCTACGGTGATCAGTGACTGCTCAGCGGCAACGGTGTCGCCCACTTTCACCAGGATTTCAGTGACTTCAACTTCGTCACCGCCGATGTCAGGCACGTTCACTTCTTTCGCGCTCGCGGCAGCGGCTGGAGCAGCGGCGGCCGGAGCGGCTTCTTTCTTCTCTTCCTGCGCAGGTGCAGCAGCTGCTGCACCGTCGGCGGAATCGAAAATCATGATCAGTTTGCCGGTCTCGGTTTTATCGCCAACAGAGACTTTGATCTCTTTAACGATGCCAGCCTGAGGAGACGGGACTTCCATAGAGGCTTTGTCGCCTTCTACGGTGATCAGCGACTGTTCAGCTTCAACTTTGTCGCCCACTTTGACCAGGATCTCGGTGATTTCAACTTCATCAGCCCCGATGTCCGGTACATTGATTTCGATAGCCATTATTCTTTTACCTCTTACGCCAGACGCGGGTTAACTTTTTCTGCATCGATGTTGAATTTGGTGATTGCGTCTGCAACCACTTTCTTATCGATTTCGCCACGTTTAGCCAGTTCGCCCAGTGCTGCTACAACCACGTAAGAAGCATCAACTTCGAAGTGGTGACGCAGGTTTTCGCGGCTGTCAGAACGACCGAAGCCGTCAGTACCCAGTACGCGATAATCATCAGCTGGAACGTAAGTACGAACCTGCTCAGCGAACAGTTTCATATAGTCAGTAGACGCCACCGCTGGTGCATCGTTCATCACCTGAGCGATGTACGGAACACGTGGGGTTTCCAGTGGGTGCAGCATGTTCCAGCGCTCACAATCCTGGCCATCACGTGCCAGTTCGGTGAAGGAGGTCACGCTGTAGACATCAGAACCTACGCCGTAGTCGTTCGCCAGGATCTGTGCTGCTTCACGGACGTGACGCAGGATAGAGCCGGAGCCCAGCAGCTGAACTTTACCTTTGCTACCTGCCACGGTTTCGAGTTTGTAGATACCTTTACGGATACCTTCCTCGGCACCTGCTGGCATAGCCGGCATGTGGTAGTTTTCGTTCAGAGTGGTGATGTAGTAGTAAATGTTCTCTTGTGCTTCACCGTACATACGGGTCAGACCGTCATGCATGATGACTGCCACTTCGTACGCGTAAGACGGGTCGTAAGAGATACAGTTAGGGATAGTCAGAGACTGAATGTGGCTGTGGCCATCTTCGTGCTGCAGACCTTCACCGTTCAGGGTCGTACGACCGGAAGTACCACCTACCAGGAAGCCGCGAGCCTGCTGGTCGCCAGCCTGCCAGCACAGGTCACCGATACGCTGGAACCCGAACATGGAGTAGTAGATGTAGAACGGGATCATCGGCAGGTTGTTGGTGCTGTAAGAGGTCGCAGCAGCCAGCCAGGATGCGCCGGCACCCAGTTCGTTGATACCTTCCTGCAGGATCTGACCTTTCTCGTCTTCTTTGTAGTATGCAACCTGCTCGCGGTCCTGCGGGGTGTACTGCTGACCGTTCGGGCTGTAGATACCGATCTGACGGAACAGACCTTCCATACCGAAGGTACGCGCTTCGTCAGCGATGATTGGAACCAGACGATCTTTGATCGACTTGTTCTTCAGCATCACGTTCAGGGCACGCACGAAGGCGATAGTGGTGGAGATCTCTTTGTTCTGCTCTTCCAGCAGCTGAGAGAAGTCTTCCAGCGCTGGCAGTTCCAGTTTCTCGGTGAAGTTCACCTGACGGGACGGCAGGTAGCCGTTCAGTTTCTGACGCTGAGCGTGCAGATAGGTGTGCTCTTCAGAACCTTCCGGGAAGGTGATGTAAGAGAGGTTTTCAACCTGCTCGTCGGTCACTGGAACGTTGAAACGGTCGCGGATATAACGCACGCCGTCCATGTTCATTTTCTTAACCTGGTGCGCGATGTTTTTACCTTCGGCGGTGTCACCCATGCCATAACCTTTAATGGTATGTGCAAGGATTACAGTTGCTTTGCCTTTGGTTTCCTGCGCTTTTTTCAGTGCAGCGTAGACTTTCTTCGGATCGTGACCACCACGGTTCAGGGCCCAGATCTGCTCATCAGTCCAGTCTGCAACCAGCGCTGCGGTCTCAGGGTATTTACCGAAGAAGTGCTCACGTACGTAGGCACCGTCTTTGGATTTGAAGGTCTGGTAGTCGCCGTCAACGGTTTCCTGCATCAGCTGCATCAGCTTACCGCTGGTGTCTTTACGCAGCAGCTCATCCCAACGACCGCCCCACATGACTTTAATCACGTTCCAGCCAGCACCTGCGAAGATGCCTTCCAGTTCGTTGATGATCTTGCCGTTACCGGTTACCGGACCATCCAGACGCTGCAGGTTACAGTTGATGATGAAGCACAGGTTGTCCAGCTTCTCACGGGTCGCGATGGTGATCGCACCTTTAGATTCTGGCTCATCCATCTCGCCGTCACCCAGGAAGGCGTAAACGGTCTGCTGGGAGGTGTCTTTCAGACCACGGTGTTCCAGATATTTCAGGAATTTAGCCTGGTAGATCGCACCGATTGGACCCAGACCCATGGATACGGTCGGGAACTGCCAGAATTCTGGCATCAGTTTCGGGTGTGGGTAAGAAGACAGGCCTTTACCGTGAACTTCCTGACGGAAGTTGTTCATCTGCTCTTCAGTCAGACGACCTTCCAGGAAAGCACGTGCGTACACGCCCGGAGAGATGTGGCCCTGGAAGTACACCAGGTCGCCGCCGTCTTTCTCGGTGCGCGCGCGGAAGAAGTGGTTGAAGCACACTTCATAAACGGTTGCAGAAGACTGGAAGGACGCCATGTGGCCGCCCAGCTCCAGATCTTTTTTGGACGCGCGCAGAACGGTCATGATGGCGTTCCAGCGAATTGCAGAACGGATGCGGCGTTCCAGATCCAGATTGCCCGGGTATTCCGGTTCGTCTTCGACGGCAATCGTGTTTACGTAGTTGTTAGCCCCTGCACCTGCAGCTACTTTCACGCCACCTTTGCGGGCTTCAGAAAGCATCTGTTCAATCAGATACTGAGCGCGCTCAACACCTTCTTCACGGATGACCGATTCGATCGCCTGTTGCCAGTCGCGAGTTTCGATCGGATCCACGTCATTTTGGAGACGTTCTGACATGGGGGTATTCCTTATCTATCTAATACGTTGATTTGTCTGGAACCTGTCCCATTGTATTTTCGCCAGAAAACACAATAAGACAGGTTCTGCGTTTAGTTGCCGCGCTCTAAAAAACTGGCGCTTAATCCTTTCGTTGCTGTATGCGGCGCAGTGAACGTTCTCGACGACTCTGTTCACGGCTGCGGTCCAGCAAGATTTCCTCAATGAAAGCCAAGTGGCGGTGCGACGCTTCACGCGCCTGCTCCGGTTCCCCGGCCATTATCGCCTCGAATACTCGGGTGCGATGGTTGCTGACCAGCGGGAGCATCTCCCGACGGGCATACAACAATTCAAAATTCTGACGAACGTTCTGGGCAAGCATTGGCTCCATGCAGCGTAGCAGATGGAGGAGTACCACGTTGTGGGCTGCTTCAGTGACGGCAATTTGATACTGGACAACGGCGTCGGACTCGGCGTCGAGATCGCCGGACTGCTGGGCCCGTTCAATGGCCTGATGGAGTTCGCGAATGCGTTCACGATCTTCATCGTTGCTGCGCAGCGCCGCGTAATAAGCCGCGATGCCCTCAAGCGCGTGACGGGTCTCAAGCAGATCGAACTGGGATTCTGGGTGGTCGGAGAGCAGCTCCACTAACGGGTCGCTGAAGCTCTGCCACAGGCTGTTTTGCACAAAGGTTCCGCCACCCTGGCGACGAAGCAGCAGGCCCTTGGCTTCGAGACGTTGAATCGCCTCACGCAGCGAGGGACGGGACACGTCGAACTGTTTTGCCAGTTCGCGTTCAGGAGGCAGTTTTTCACCGGGGCGCAGGGTCCCCTCAAGGATCAAAAACTCCAGCTGCTGCTCAATCACATCGGATAATTTTGGTTGGCGAATTTTGCTGTAGGCCATATTCCCTGTCTTACGCCTTTTTGCCCGGAGTCAATTGGTCTTACCAATTTCATGTTCGTATCGCTAAAGTAACAAAGTATTCACCTTCTGTCCATATTGGTTTTGATTGAAATCAGTAAACCCTGCTTATTTTAACAACCTTACAGAAATAACGTTTCAAAAATGTAACTCTGCACAAATGAATTGATTACTCCCAAAGAGGCAGTTTTAACTTTATCGAAACGGGGAAAAGTGCGATCTGAACCGATTTAGCGGCGCAAAAAATGAAAAACTGCCCACTTATGGCGCATTTTTATTCTATAGGTTGATAAAGGGACTTAAACGGGACGATTTACAAATGCTTTCTTTTTATTCGAACTCGCTTTCTCCTCGCATAAAGCAGGTGCATTCGCCGTCGCTTAACACTATTCTTGCGAATACGGAAGACACATCCGTTTTTTTTCAGCCAATTGAACCGTAAACTAATAAATACATGAAATGGAATTTCATAATTACACACGCCAGAGCGTGAACATAACAACCACACACGAGGTTTCATAATGGATGGTCAACAGCATGGCGATCAGCTGAAGCGCGGCCTTAAAAACCGCCATATTCAGCTTATCGCTCTCGGTGGCGCTATCGGTACCGGCCTGTTCCTGGGCAGCGCATCGGTTATTCAGTCTGCCGGTCCGGGTATTATTCTGGGTTATGCCATTGCCGGTTTTATCGCCTTTCTTATTATGCGTCAGCTGGGTGAAATGGTGGTCGAAGAGCCGGTAGCCGGTTCCTTTAGCCATTTTGCTTATAAATACTGGGGCAGCTTTGCCGGGTTCGCTTCCGGCTGGAACTACTGGGTGCTGTATGTGCTGGTGGCGATGGCGGAACTGACCGCGGTCGGTAAATACGTCCAGTTCTGGTGGCCTGAGATCCCGACCTGGGTCTCCGCGGCGGTCTTCTTCGTGGTGATTAACGCCATTAACCTCACCAACGTAAAAGTGTTCGGTGAGATGGAGTTCTGGTTCGCCATTATTAAAGTGATCGCGGTTGTGGCGATGATCCTCTTCGGCGGCTGGCTGCTGTTCAGCGGCAACGGCGGCCCGCAGGCAAGCGTAAGCAACCTCTGGGATCAGGGCGGCTTCCTGCCGCACGGCATGACCGGCCTGGTGATGATGATGGCGATCATTATGTTCTCGTTCGGGGGTCTTGAGCTGGTGGGTATCACTGCCGCTGAAGCCGACAACCCGGAGCAGAGCATCCCGAAAGCGACCAACCAGGTGATCTACCGTATCCTGATCTTCTATGTGGGCTCGCTGGCCGTGCTGCTCTCTCTGCTGCCGTGGACCCGCGTCACCGCTGACACCAGCCCGTTCGTTCTGATCTTCCACGAGCTGGGCGACACCTTTGTGGCTAACGCCCTGAACGTGGTGGTACTGACTGCGGCGCTGTCGGTCTATAACAGCTGCGTTTACTGCAACAGCCGCATGCTGTTCGGCCTGGCCCAGCAGGGTAATGCCCCGAAAGCGCTGCTCAACGTGGATAAGCGTGGCGTGCCGGTGAACACCATTATCGTATCGGCGATCGTTACCGCGCTGTGCGTACTGATCAACTACCTGGCACCGGAATCAGCCTTCGGCCTGCTGATGGCACTGGTGGTCTCCGCCCTGGTGATCAACTGGGCGATGATCAGCCTGGCGCACATGAAGTTCCGTCGTGCGAAGCAGCAGCAGGGCGTGAAGACGCGCTTCCCTGCCCTGCTCTACCCGCTGGGTAACTGGGTCTGCCTGATCTTCATGGCGGCGGTACTGGTTATCATGCTGATGACCCCGGGCATGGCGATTTCGGTCTACCTTATCCCGGTCTGGATTGTCATCCTCGGCATCGGCTATATGTTCAAAGAAAAAAATGCCAAAGCCGTAAAAGCGCATTAATGCTCTTCCCCTCTGCGTCTCCGGGGACGCAGAGGGTTGTTACCTTCCTCACACTTTCCCGCCAATAGCCATTTAATCCATATCACCGACGTTATCCTGCAACGCATATTTTGCTTTGGCAGCGAATAATTCTCTCCATACCGTAACTCGGAGAATCGTCGATGGATAACAATAAACTGTCAGTAAAAGAAAAGATCGGCTATGGGATGGGCGACGCCGGATGTAACATTATTTTTGGCGCCATCATGTTGTTTGTGAACTATTTTTATACGGATATTTTTGGCCTGGCCCCGGCGCTGGTAGGCGTTCTGCTGCTCTCCGTGCGGGTTATCGACGCGGTTACCGATCCGATTATGGGTGCCATTGCCGATCGTACCCGCAGTAAGTATGGGCGTTTTCGTCCATGGCTTTTATGGATCGCCTTCCCCTATGCGTTGTTCAGTATCCTGATGTTTACCACTCCGGACTGGACCTACAACAGCAAAGTTATCTATGCCTTTGTCACCTACTTCCTGCTCTCTCTGACCTATACGGCGATCAACATTCCTTACTGCTCGCTGGGAGGCGTCATTACTAACGATCCTAAGGAGCGCGTGGCCTGTCAGTCCTATCGCTTCGTGATGGTCGGTATCGCCACCCTGCTGCTGTCCCTGACGCTGTTGCCGATGGCCGACTGGTTCGGCGGCGAGGACAAAGCCAAAGGCTACCAGATGGCGATGACCGTGCTGGCGCTGATTGGCACCTGCATGTTCCTGTTCAGCTTCTCTACCGTGCGCGAGCGCGTGCGTCCGGCGGTGCAAACCAATGACGAGCTGAAAAACGACCTGAAAGACGTGTGGAAGAACGACCAGTGGGTACGCATTCTGCTGCTGACCCTGTGTAACGTCTGCCCGGGCTTTATCCGCATGGCGGCTACCATGTATTACGTCACCTGGGTGATGGGCCAGAGCACCCACTTCGCCACCCTGTTTATCAGCCTGGGCGTGGTGGGCATGATGCTCGGCAGCGTGCTGGCAAAAGTGCTGACCGACCGCTGGTGCAAACTGAAGGTCTTCTTCTGGACCAACATCGTGCTGGCGATCTTCTCCACCGCCTTCTATTTCTTCGACCCGAAAGCCACCGTGACCATTGTGGTGCTCTACTTCCTGCTGAACATCCTGCACCAGATCCCGTCTCCGTTGCACTGGTCGCTGATGGCCGACGTGGATGACTACGGCGAATGGAAAACCGGGAAACGTATCACCGGGATCAGCTTCTCCGGCAACATCTTTTTCCTCAAGCTGGGCCTGGCGATTGCCGGGGCGATGGTGGGCTTCCTGCTCTCCTGGTACGGTTATGACGCGGGTGCCAAAGCGCAGAGCGCGGACGCCATTAACGGCATCGTACTGCTCTTTACCGTCATTCCTGGCGTCGGCTACCTCATTACCGCGGGCGTGGTGCGTCTGCTGAAGGTCGATCGCGAAACCATGAAGCAGATTCAGGAAGACCTGGAAAAACGTCGCACCAATTACCGTGAACTGAGCGACTATCAGGAACTGAAAGCCGCAGAGACAAAATAAGGAGAGCCAAATGCATCAGTGGCCAAACCCGTTTATCGAACAACGTGCCGACCCGTACATTTTACGCCATGAGGGGCAGTACTATTTTATCGCCTCCGTGCCGCAGTACGACCGGCTGGCGATCCGCCGCGCCGACTCGCTGGAAGGGCTGCGCAGCGCCGATGAAGTGGTGGTGTGGCGCAAGCCCGATACCGGCCCGATGAGTCAGCTGATCTGGGCCCCGGAACTGCACAATATCGACGGCAAGTGGTACATCTATTTTGCCGCTACGCACACCCAGGCGCTGGATAAGCTCGGGATGTTCCAGCACCGGATGTTCGCCCTGGAGTGTGCCGACAGCGACCCGCTTACCGGCACCTGGGTTGAAAAAGGGCAGATAAAAACCCCGTTCGACACCTTTGCGCTGGACGCCACTACCTTTGTTCACCAGGGGAAACGCTGGTACCTCTGGGCGCAAAAAGCCCCGGATATCACCGGTAACTCGAACCTGTACCTGTGCGAAATGGAAAACCCCTGGACGCTAAAAGGCGAGCCGGTAATGCTCAGCAAACCGGAGTATGACTGGGAGTGTCGCGGGTTCTGGGTAAACGAAGGCCCGGCGGTGCTGTTCCACGGCGAGCGGTTGTTTGTCAGCTACTCCGCCAGCGCTACCGATGAAAACTACTGCATGGGGCTGCTGTGGATCGATCTGCATGCCGACCCGCAGAATCCGGCGAACTGGCATAAATCACCGCAGCCGGTATTCACCACCAGCTATGAAAATCGCCAGTACGGTCCGGGACACAACAGCTTTACGCAAACGCCGGAAGGGGAGGATGTGCTGGTGTATCACGCGCGTAATTACACCGAAATTGAGGGCGACCCGCTGTACGATCCGAACCGCCACACCCGCCTGAAGCGGGTTCGCTGGAATGAAAACGGGATGCCTGATTTTGGCATCCCGTCAGCGGATACAGTGTAAGACCTGCGGCACGCGGGTTTAGATCAGCGTGCCGTAAATCGTCAGCAGCGCCACAATCACCACCACCACAAAAGAGGTTTTCTTGGCCATTGAAACCGCCGCTTTCGGCGTTTCGATCTTATCGGTGTGCGGCTCACGCGCCAGCGAGAACTGCGCCAGACGCGTTAACACCAGGTACTGCGAGGTATGGCGATCCCCCAGCGAGGCGAACCATGCTGGCAAGGCTTTCTCACCATGCCCGATCAGGGCATACACCACCCCGAACAGCCGCACCGGCAGCCAGTCCAGCACGTGCAGAATGGCGTCGATCCCGGACAGCAACCGCTCGTGTGGCGTCAGGTAGCGCGCCAGCCAGCTCTGCCAGGCGCGTAAAAACGCATAGCCCATCAGCAGCACCGGGCCCCACACGCCGCCCACCACAAACCAGAACAGCGGGGCCAGGTAGAAACGGTAGTTAATCCACAGCAGCGCGTTCTGCAGTTCGCGTAAAAACTCGCGTTCGTTGCACTCCGGCGGGACGCCGTGGATCAGCGTCAGCTCGCTGGCCATCGCCCCGCGGGCATGGGCATCATTGTTGGTTGCCGCCTTCAGATACGCATGGTAGTGCAGACGCACCTTGCCCGCGCCAATGCAGAGGACCCCGAGCAGGATCCACATCACCAGCAGCGGCACATTAAAGAACAGGCCATACAGCGACCGCAGCAGCAGAAACACCACAAGCATCACCCCCGCCGTCATCAGCAGGGTGCGGATCATGGAAAAATGGCGGATGCGACGAAACAGCACTTCCATCCGGTGATCCAGATGCCAGTGTTCGCCCAGCTTGAACAAACGCTCAGCGATCATCACCAGCAGCATGGTAAATAACGTCATGTCATCTCCTTATCTGACAGGGCGGTAAGCAGTGTGTTAAAGCGTTGCCAGTCAAACGCCGGGCCAGGGTCGGTCTTGCGCTGCGGGGCAATATCGCTGTGTCCGGTCACATTGCGGGCAATAGCCGGGTAGAGGCGGATAAGGGTGCGCGTCACCGCGGCCAGCTGCTGATACTGCGCATCGGTGTAAGGCAGCGTATCCGTCCCTTCCAGCTCGATGCCAATAGAGAAATCATTGCAACGTTCGCGCCCCTGATACTGAGAAACGCCCGCATGCCAGGCACGTTTATCAAAGGGAACATACTGGACGATTTCACCGTCACGGCGAATCAGACAATGGGCAGAAACGCGCAGGTGGGCGATCTCCGCAAAAAAGGGGTGAGCATCGGGATCGATTGTCCCGGTGAATAGCGCGTCAATCCACGGACCGCCAAATTCGCCAGGCGGCAGGCTGATGTTATGCACTACCAGCAGCGACGGGATCTCGTCCTCCGGGCGGCAATCGTGGTGTGGCGAAGGAACACGCCGTGCATCTGCCAGCCAGCCATGTTCTGAGTGCATGCAGGATCTCCTTATATATGGTGCTGATTCCCGGTTCAGAGTAGCATGTTTCAATCTTATGATTCGTTACCAATTTGGAGTTTTAACATGCCGCCTCGCCGCTACAACCCCGACCACAGACGTAACGTACTGCTGGAGCGTATAAATCTCGATATTCCAGTAAGCGTCGCCAATGCGCTGCGTGAAGATCTGGGTGGAGACGTCAATGCTGACAACGACATTACCGCTCAGCTGCTGGCGGAAGACGCCCGTTCCCACGCGGTGGTGATCACCCGTGAGGACGGTGTTTTCTGTGGTAAACGTTGGGTGGAAGAGGTCTTTATCCAGCTGGCCGGTGACGGTGTGAAGGTGACGTGGCATGTCGACGATGGCGACAGCATTACTGCTAACCAGCCGCTGTTTGAGCTCGAGGGCTCATCGCGCGTCCTGCTGACCGGTGAACGCACCGCGCTGAACTTTGTCCAGACGCTCTCCGGCGTCGCCAGCGAAGCTCGCCGCTATGTCGATCTGCTGGAAGGGACAAATACCCAACTGCTGGACACGCGCAAAACGCTGCCCGGCCTGCGTACTGCCCTGAAATATGCCGTGCTGTGCGGCGGCGGTGCCAACCACCGTCTGGGGTTATCCGATGCGTTCCTTATTAAAGAGAACCACATTATCGCCTCCGGCTCCGTGCGCCAGGCGGTGGAAAAAGCCTTCTGGCTGCATCCGGATGTGCCGGTGGAAGTGGAAGTGGAGAACCTGCAGGAGCTGGACGATGCGCTGAAAGCCGGGGCCGACATCATCATGCTGGATAACTTCAAAACTGAAGAGATGCGTGAGGCGGTGAAACGCACCAACGGCCAGGCTCGCCTCGAGGTCTCCGGCAACGTGACGCACGAAACTCTGCGCGAATTTGCCGAAACCGGCGTCGATTTCATCTCCGTTGGCGCGCTGACCAAACACATTCGCGCCCTCGACCTGTCGATGCGCTTTCGCTAAGTGACAAAAAGCCCGGTCTATACAGGCCGGGCAAGCCTGATTTACGACCCGCCCCGCAAAGCTTCTGCACTGTTCTGTAACGACTGCACATCCCGCTGAATCACGCTTCACGAATCGATTTTTGCCTCTCGCCCCTGGTCTGCCCTGCTGCCACAGTAGCGTGCATCAACATAAGGAGCGACCCATGGAAAGACAAAAAGGATTTACCCTCATTGAGTTAATGGTAGTTATTGGCATCGTGGCCATCCTCAGCGCGATTGGCATTCCGGCTTACCAGAACTACCTGCGAAAAGCCGCCCTCACCGACATGCTGCAAACCTTTATGCCCTACCGCACCGCAGTCGAACTCTGCGCTCTCGATCATGGCGGGACAGAGAGCTGCGATGCGGGTGTTAATGGTATCCCCTCCCCGGCAACCAGCCGCTATGTCTCCGGGATGAGCGTCGCCAAAGGTGCCGTCACCCTGACCGGCCAGGAGAGCCTTAACGGTCTCGAGGTGGTGATGACCCCACAGTGGGATAACGGCAACGGTATTACCGGCTGGAAGCGACTCTGCACCGTGGCGGAAGACAGCGCGCTGAAGCAGGCCTGCGAAGAGGTGTTCCGCTTTACGGCTGCGCAGGAGAGCGAGTAATGAACGCCGAGCGCTTAACGGCCCTGTGTCGGCGTCACAACGCCCTCCTGCTGACCTGCGCCCCGGAGAGAATCAATATTGCAGTGGTCGGCAACCCGCCGCCCGACCTACTGGAGGCGTTACGTTTTGCGACGCAAAAAAGAATCGATATCGAATGCTGGACCGCCGAGCGCATGGAAAAGCACCAGCAGGCCACGTCGGAGGCACATCTGCCCGTGGTCGCCAGCTCGACGCGTTCCGCCATCGACATCCTTAACCAAACCCTGACCCAGGCGCTGAGCCAGCGGGCGTCGGATATTCATATTGAGCCCGCCGACGAAAGCTGGCAGATCCGGTTACGCATTGACGGCGTGCTCTATCCGCAGCAACCGCTCTCCGCTGAACTTGGTACTTCACTTATCGCCAGGCTGAAGGTGCTGGGCAATCTCGATATCGCCGAGCGTCGCTTACCCCAGGACGGGCAATTCACGGTCGAACTTTCGGGCTCCCCCGTTTCGTTTCGTATTGCCACGCTTCCCTGTCGCAGCGGCGAAAAAATCGTCCTGCGACTTCTGCAACAGGAGCAACAGGCGCTGCAGCTTGAACAACTGGGGATGAGCGAAACCCAGCAACGGCTGTTCGCCAGCGCGCTGCACAAATCCCAGGGGCTGATTCTGGTGACCGGCCCCACCGGCAGCGGCAAAACCGTTACCCTTTACAGCGCCTTGCAGGCCCGGAACACGCCAGAAGTGAACATCTGCAGCGTAGAAGATCCGGTCGAAATCCCGCTGGACGGGCTGAATCAGACCCCCATTAACCCCCGGGCGGGGTTAACCTTCCAGAGCGTGCTGCGGGCATTTTTGCGCCAGGACCCCGACATCATCATGGTGGGTGAAATACGCGATGGCGAAACGGCGGAGATCGCCATCAACGCCGCCCAGACCGGGCATCTGGTGCTGTCGACACTGCATACCAACTCTACCGCAGAGACGCTGGTGCGCCTGCAGCAGATGGGCGTGGCGCGCTGGATGATCTCGTCGGCGCTGTCTCTGGTGATCGCTCAGCGGCTGGTGCGTCGACTCTGCCCACACTGCCGTACCGAAGTGCGCCGGGACGCCCCCTTACCCCAGGCGCTGTGGCCCCGGCCATTGCCGCACTGGCAGCCCGTAGGCTGTGACCGCTGCTATCACGGATTTTATGGCCGGGTGGCGATCTTCGAAGTGATGGTGATCACCCGGGAACTGCGCGCCGCCATCGCTGGTGGAGCATCGGTGGAGGATATTGAAAAACTGGCCCGGCAGACGGGCATGATCACACTGTTTGAGCACGGCTGCATGGCGGTAGAACAAGGACACACCACGCTCGGGGAGCTGGTGCAGATGCTGGGCGAATCAGATGGCAGGTAATCAACTCTGGCGCTGGCGGGCGCTCAGCCAGCAGGGGGAACAGCAAACAGGCGCGATCTGGGCTCCCGACAAGCAGACGGCGTGGAACCTCCTGTTGGGTCGGGATCTTTTCCCCCTGGAACTCAAACGAAGCCTGCTACAGACGCGCTGGCAGGCGCAGCATCGCTACGAGGCGATCCACCAGTTGGCGACGCTGCTGCAGGCAGGCTTAACGCTCTCAGCAGGTCTGGCCCTTCTGGCCCAGCAGCACCCCGTCCGGCAGTGGCAGGCGCTGTTGCAAAGCGTGGCTGACGATCTCAGCGCCGGGTGCGCCTTTTCAGATGCCCTGAAAAAGTGGCCGCACGTCTTCCCTCCCCTCTATATTTCGATGATGAAAACGGGGGAGCTGACCGGCAAGCTCGATGAATGTTGTCGTCAGCTGGCGCGGCAGCAAAAAACGCAGCAACAGCTCGGAGCGAAGGTGAAAAAGGCGCTGCGCTATCCGGTGATTATTCTCACCCTGGCCTTCGCCGTGGTACTGGCGATGGTGACCCTGGTGCTGCCGGAGTTTGCCGCGATCTACAAAACCTTCAACACCCCCTTACCGGCGCTGACCCGGGCGGTGATGGCGCTGGCAGACGCACTTCAGGAACGGGGGGCCGGGCTGATACTCTGTCTGTTGGCAGCGGCGTCTGGCCTGATGTTTATTCACCGTAACCGCCGATGGCAACGCGCCACGCAGCGCCTGCTGCTGAACAGTCCGGTGGTGGGCCCGCTGGTGCGTGGACAAAAGCTCAGCCAGATCTTTACCGTTCTGTCGCTCACGCAGCAGTCAGGCATCGCCTTTATCCAGGGACTGGAAAGTACGGAAGAGACGCTGACGTGCCCCTTCTGGCAGGAGAAACTACAGACGATACGCCAGCGCATCATGCAGGGGGCGCCTGTCTGGTCTGCCCTGAGTGAAGCAGAGATCTTTACACCGCTGTGCATTCAGCTCGTGCGCACTGGCGAAGCGTCGGGGTCGCTGGATACGATGTTAAGTAATCTGGCGCAGCATCATAATGAACAGACTTTTCAGCAAGCCGACAATCTGGCCTCGCTGCTGGAGCCTCTGCTGTTGATAGTGACGGGATTAATCATCGGCACGCTGGTGGTCGCGATGTATCTGCCGATTTTTCATCTGGGGGATGCGATGAGTGCGGGATGACGCTGGCGCGAAACGCGCCAGCGAGAGAGCATTACAGGCTGTTGAAAACGCGGTTTTCCTGTTCCTGAACGCGGATAAAGGTGGTGCGCTTGGTCAGCTCTTTCAGACGGGATGCGCCCACATAGGTGCATGCAGAGCGCAGGCCACCCAGGATATCACGCGCGGTATTCTCAACCGGGCCACGCAGTGGCAGCTTAACGGTTTTACCTTCTGCCGCACGATACTGCGCAACACCGCCCACGTGACGGTTCATCGCGGATTCAGAGCTCATGCCGTAGAACAGCATGAATTTTTCACCGTTTTCATCAACCACGGTACCGCCGCTCTCTTCGTGACCAGCCAGCATTCCGCCAAGCATCACGAAGTCTGCGCCGCCGCCAAAGGCTTTCGCTACGTCACCCGGCGTGGTGCAACCGCCGTCGCTGATGATCTGGCCGCCGAGGCCGTGAGCGGCGTCAGCACACTCGATCACCGCAGAGAGCTGGGGATAGCCAACACCGGTTTTCACGCGGGTGGTGCAGACAGAGCCCGGGCCAATGCCCACTTTCACAATGTCTGCCCCGGACAGGATCAGCTCTTCACACATTTCACCGGTAACCACGTTACCTGCAATAATGGTTTTGGTCGGCCAGGCCTGGCGCGCTTTGCTGACGAACTGCACGAAATGCTCGGAGTAACCATTCGCGACATCAATACAGATGAAGTTCAGGTTTGGGTTAGCAATAAGGATCTGTTTCGTTTTTTCGAAATCGGCGTCGGAGGTGCCGGTGGAAACCATCACATGCTTGAGAACGGTTTCAGATACGGAGCCTGCAAATTCATTCCACTCTTCGATGCTGTAGTGTTTGTGCACCGCAGTCAGAATGTCGAAGGAAGCCAGCGCTTTTGCCATTGCAAAAGTCCCAACCGTATCCATGTTAGCGGCGATTACAGGTACGCCAGACCAGGTCTGACCGGAATGCTTAAAGGTGAATTCACGTTCGAGTTCAACGTCAGAGCGACTTTTCAGAGTAGAACGTTTAGGGCGGATAAGAACGTCTTTGAAACCTAACTTCAGATCTTCTTCGATACGCATTTGCGGATTCCTGGGGTACTGGGGTAAATGTCGAAAAACGAAACACACAACTCCAGTGACGCTATCATACGCACTAATACCTGTTGCGCAAGACTGCGAAAATCACTTTTTTTACGCTACAATCCTATAAATTTACCTGGTAAAAAGTCCGTAAGCAGAGCTTAACCTTTGCAGTTAAAAGATTAAATCTTAAGCAATTGATATCAATAATGAATATTTCCCAGGATTTTAATTAATGGGGTACATCGTTGCATTAACGGGAGGCATTGGCAGTGGCAAAAGCACTGTGGCCGACGCCTTCTCTCGTCTGGGTGTCACGATTATTGATGCCGACATCATTGCCCGCCAGGTGGTAGAGCCAGGTACACCCGCATTACACGCTATCGCAGAACACTTCGGCCGCGATATTATCGCGCCTGACGGAACCCTTAACCGCCGGTTATTGCGCGAACGCATTTTCTCGCATCCTGAAGAAAAAGCCTGGCTTAACGCCCTGCTGCATCCGCTGATCCAGCAGGAGACGCAGAAGCAGATATCGCAGGCGACCTCACCCTATGTCCTATGGGTCGTACCGCTTCTGGTGGAAAATAAGCTCCACGACAAAGCTGACCGGGTGCTGGTGGTAGACGTCTCTGTGGCAACCCAAATTCAACGCACCATCGCCCGCGATAATGTCCCGCGCGAACATGCTGAACAAATTCTTGCCGCGCAGGCCACGCGTGAAGCGCGCCTTGCCGTCGCGGATGATGTTATTAATAATGACGGCGCACCGGATGCCATTGCCTCCGATGTTGCCCGCCTGCATCAGTACTACCTGGCGCAGGCCGTTTTACAGGAAAAAGCCTAATGCACACCCACGTTCTTTTTGAGCATCCCCTCAATGAAAAAATGCGTACCTGGCTGCGCATCGAGTTTTTAATCCAGCAGCTTTCGGGCCTCCTGCCGGTACACGACCACACCACGGCGCTGCATTTTTTCCGTAACGTAGGCGACCTGCTGGATGTGTTAGAGCGTGGCGAAGTTCGTACTGATTTACTGAAAGAGCTGGAGCGTCAGCAGCGTAAATTGCAGGCCTGGGCCGAAGTGCCGGGCGTGGATAACAGCCGTATCGACAGCCTGCGTCAGCAGTTGAAACACAACAGCACGGTATTGATGGCTGCACCGCGTATCGGCCAGTTTTTGCGGGAAGATCGCCTGGTAGCACTGGTGCGTCAGCGCCTGAGCATTCCTGGCGGCTGCTGCAGTTTCGATTTGCCGACCCTGCATATCTGGCTGCATATGCCCCAGGAACAGCGCGATGTGCAGGTACAAAGCTGGCTCAGCAGCCTTGAGCCGCTGACCCAGGCGCTATCGCTGATCCTCGATTTGATCCGCAACTCCGCACCGTTCCGCAAGCAGACCAGCCTGAACGGTTTTTATCAGGATAACGGCGAGGATGCCGATCTGCTGCGCCTGCAGCTAACCCTTGCCGATCAGCTTTATCCGCAAATTTCAGGTCACAAGAGCCGCTTTGCGATTCGTTTTATGCCGCTCGACAGTGAGCATGGTATGGTGCCGGAACGTCTCGACTTTGAGCTGGCGTGTTGTTAAGGAGTCATGATGTCTGATGTAACCACCGTGAACTGCCCCACCTGTGGGAAGCCTGTCATCTGGGGCGAACAGAGTCCTTTTCGCCCTTTTTGCTGCAAACGTTGCCAGCTGATCGATCTCGGTGAATGGGCCGCAGAAGAGAAACGCATTCCAAGCGAAGGCGGGCTCTCCGACAGCGATGACTGGAGCGAAGACCAGCAGTAACGGTTATAGCCTGCTGGCGCTTCGCTGGGCAGGCTTACAGATTACCCACCAATCGGGTAATGACGGGCGCATTTGCCGGCGGGAACTTGTCGGCATCCAGCGCGCTCAGCGCAACCCAGCTTCCAGGCTGCCCCTCTTTGCCCCACGGCTCCCCTTCCCAGCTTTCCACCAGCCAGAACCACAGGGTGATATGGCGATCGGGAAACGCATATTCGAGCTTATCGAACAGCGTCGCGCCGAGTGGGGTGATCCCTACCTCTTCCTGAAGCTCGCGGATCAGCGCCTGCTCCGGCGTTTCGCCAGACTCAATCTTCCCGCCCGGGAACTCCCACTTATTCGCCATGTGCGCGTCCGCCGCACGCTGGGTAATAAAAATTTGGTTATCGGAATTGCG
Source organism: Leclercia sp. AS011 (assembly GCF_037152535.1). Classification (NCBI taxonomy): domain Bacteria; kingdom Pseudomonadati; phylum Pseudomonadota; class Gammaproteobacteria; order Enterobacterales; family Enterobacteriaceae; genus Leclercia; species Leclercia sp. AS011. The sequence continues at coordinate 353,802 of NZ_JBBCMA010000002.1, read as the reverse complement.
AATGATCCCGACAGCGATTTGCAGTGTTTTCATTGTCTTGATTCCATAAAAAAGGCGCAGATATCTGCGCCTTTTCAGTTGGTTTAATGCTTAGCTCAGACGGCCATGGCACTGTTTGTATTTTTTACCGGAACCGCATGGGCACGGATCGTTACGGCCAACCTTACGCTCACCGGCCTGCGCAGCAATCGCGGCAGCGGCAGCTTCTTCGTCGTCCTGATGGCTGAGCTGCTGCATCTGGGCCAGACGTTCAGCCTCTTCGCGGCGCTGCTGCTCCATCTCTTCAACTTCTTCCGGCATGCGCACCTGTACCTTGCTCAGGGTGCTGATCACTTCATATTTCAGGGATTCCAGCATCGAGGCAAACATGGCGAAGGATTCGCGCTTGTACTCCTGCTTCGGATCTTTTTGTGCATAGCCGCGCAGGTGGATGCCCTGACGCAGATAGTCCATCGCCGCCAGGTGCTCTTTCCACAGGGAGTCCAGCGTTTGCAGCATCACGCCTTTCTCGAAGTGACGCATCATCTCAGCGCCGACCACTTCTTCTTTACGCTGATAAACTTCAATGGCGGTCGCAAAAATACGCTCGCGCAGGGTCTCTTCGTGCAGCTCCGGCTCTTTATCCAGCCACTCCTGAATCGGCAGGTCCAGATCGAAGTCGTTTTTCAGACGCGCCTGCAGGCCTTCGATATCCCACATCTCCTCCAGGGACTGCGGAGGAATGTGACCATCGAGGGTCGCCTTGAAGACGTCTTCACGGATGCTGTTGATGGTTTCGCTCACGTCGGACACGTCCAGCAGTTCGTTACGCTGGGTGTAGATCGCGCGACGCTGGTCGTTGGCCACGTCATCATATTCAAGCAGCTGCTTACGAATATCGAAGTTACGGCTTTCAACTTTACGCTGGGCGTTGGCGATAGCTTTGGTTACCCACGGGTGCTCAATCGCTTCGCCCGGCTTCATGCCCAGCTTACGCATCATGCCCGACACACGGTCAGAGGCGAAAATACGCATCAGCGCATCTTCCATCGACAGGTAGAAGCGGGATGAACCGGCATCACCCTGGCGACCCGCACGACCACGCAGCTGGTTGTCGATACGACGGGATTCATGACGTTCAGTACCGATGATATGCAGACCGCCCGCGGCCAGAACGGCATCGTGACGAACCTGCCAGTCGGCTTTGATCTGCGCGATCTGTTCCGGGGTTGGGTTTTCCAGCGCGGCCACTTCTGCCTGCCAGCTACCGCCCAGCATGATGTCGGTACCACGTCCCGCCATGTTGGTGGCGATGGTCACGGCTGCCGGGTAACCCGCCTGGGCAACGATATCCGCTTCTTTGGCGTGGAACTTGGCGTTCAGAACGTTGTGTTTGATCCCGGCTTTAGTCAGCTCTTCGGAGACCACTTCTGATTTTTCGATGGAGATGGTACCCACCAGAACCGGCTGGCCCGCGGCGGTACGGTCGCGAATATCTTCGATGATAGCCTGAATTTTTTCCGCTTCGGTCATGTAGACCAGGTCCGGCATATCCTTACGGATCATCGGACGGTTAGTTGGAACCACCACGGTATCCAGCTTGTAGATAGAGCTGAATTCAAAGGCTTCGGTATCCGCCGTACCGGTCATCCCCGCCAGCTTCTCGTACAGACGGAAGTAGTTCTGGAAGGTAATAGAGGCCAGCGTCTGGTTTTCATTCTGAATATCCACGCCTTCTTTGGCTTCCACCGCCTGGTGCAGACCATCAGACCAGCGGCGACCCTGCATGGTACGGCCGGTGTGTTCGTCGACGATAATGACTTCGCCATCTTTAACGATGTAGTCCACGTCACGGGTAAAGAGCACGTGCGCACGCAGCGCTGCGGTCACGTGGTGCATCAGCATGATGTTGCTCGGGGAGTAGAGTGACTCACCCTCTTCCATAATGCCCTGCGCAACCAGCAGCTCTTCGATCTGGACCAGACCACGCTCGGTCAGGTTCACCTGACGGGCTTTTTCGTCCACGGAGAAGTGACCTTCACCCTGGAAGGTGTCGGAATCCTCTTTTTCCTGACGGATCAGGTGTGGAATGATTTTGTCGACTTTGCGATACATCTCGGAGCTGTCTTCAGCCGGGCCGGAGATGATCAGCGGGGTACGGGCTTCATCGATCAGGATGGAGTCCACCTCATCCACCAGCGCATAGTGCAGTTTACGCTGAACGCGCTCTTCCGGGCTGAATGCCATGTTATCGCGCAGGTAGTCAAAACCGTATTCGTTGTTGGTACCGTAGGTGATGTCTGCGTTGTAGGCTTCGCGTTTCGCCGGTGCCGGCAGGCCTGACATGTTGATCCCGACGCTCATGCCGAGGAATTCGAACAGTGGACGGTTGTTTTCGGCGTCACGCTGCGCCAGATAGTCGTTGACGGTGACGACGTGCACGCCTTTACCTGACAGAGCGTTAAGGTAAGCAGGCAGGGTTGCGGTCAGGGTTTTACCTTCACCGGTACGCATCTCAGCGATACAGCGGTCGTTCAGGACCATACCACCCAGCAGCTGCACGTCGAAGTGACGCATGCCGAACACACGCTTACTTGCTTCGCGAACTACGGCGAAGGCTTCCGGGATCAGGCTCTCAACGGTTTCGCCTTTTTCGAGACGGGCACGGAATTCGGCGGTTTTGCCTTTCAGCTCTTCATCGGAGAGTTTTTCCATCGCTGGCTCAAGACCGTTGATGACGCTGACAGCTTTGCGCATGCGGCGCAGGGTACGATCGTTACGACTACCGAAAACTTTAGTTAGTAATTTGATTAACATAATAAATTCTCAAACGCCCCATCATGGGCAGTTAAATTAAGGTATTGAAAAGGTTTAATTTAGCTGAGGCGTTGAGGTCCGGCGCGGATGCCCTGTACCTGGCTAATCCAGGCGGATACGGAGAAAACGGATTGTGGATAAAACGCAGCAAGAGCAACCTGACGAACAATGATCGGCGGCTCGCTCTGCTGGGTCAGCAGCGTATTGAGTGTATCCAGCAGCGCCAGGTGGTGCGCCTGAACCGGCAGGGATTCTTCAACAGCTGGCAGCGCCTGCGGTGCCATGGCGAAAGAGAGATGACGAATAACGGTGCGGATAGCATGCTGATGCCAGTAATCCACCGTGAAATTCGGTCGGCGGTTCGCTTCCAGCAGGGCAAGGTTAGTGAAATTAACCCGCGTGTTCAGGTCTTGTCGGGAGGTGGCGGTCTTCGCAGGGTTAGCCGCCTCGGCGTTACTGTTAAGCGCAGGCAGGCCAAGGCTTGCCGCGACCATCCCCAGAAGGAGATGCGGCCAGAAGTAACGTCTGCCAAATTGTCGCCAGCGCGTCAGAATTCCGCTCAATTGCCCCACCACAAGTAAGTAAGCCTTCAGGCTCACCGTATGATTTTTATTTTTTCGCGCCCAGATATTACCATCAATGCGACGGTACAGCAGCAGTAATAAGGCACGCAGGAGGTTAAAAATGGTGATGAAATCAGCAAACGCGCCATTGACTACGGCTAATCAGAAAGGACAAAAACAAAAACGACTGGTCTTGCTGGCCGGAGAGAGTGCCAGGTCAACCAGTCGAATTTAGATAACGGAATCTGCCGTTACGCCAGAACCGTGCTCGGTGCTTTGAATGCCAGTGGCAGTTCAGCTTCGTCTTCGAAGGTCACATATTCCCAGGCTTCCTGTTTTGCCAGAACAGCCTGCAACAGTTTGTTGTTCAGCGCGTGACCGGATTTATACGCGGTAAACGCACCAATGATATTGTGACCACACATGAACAGGTCCCCAATCGCATCCAGCATTTTGTGACGAACGAATTCATCTTCAAAACGCAGGCCGTCTTCGTTCAGTACGCGATAATCGTCAACAACGATGGCACAATCGAAGCTGCCGCCCAGGCACAGGCCGCGGGACTGCAGATATTCGATATCACGCATGAAACCGAAAGTACGTGCACGACTGATCTGACGCATAAACGCATCAGCAGAGAAGTTCATCGCATAGCGCTGAGTGCTGGAATCGATCGCCGGATGGTTAAAGTCGATGGTGAAGTCCAACGAAAAACCATTAAACGGCTTGAATTCAGCCCATTTGTCGCCATCCTGGACACGAACGGTCTCTTTGATACGCACAAATTTCTTCGCACTGTTCAGTTCTTCGATGCCGGCATCCAGCAGCAGATAAACGAACGGTGCCGCGCTGCCATCCATGATCGGGATTTCTGGCGCATCGACTTCAATAACGATGTTGTCGATACCCAGACCCGCCAGGGCGGCATTCAGGTGCTCTACGGTAGAGATCCGCACATCATGCTCGTTCACCAGGCAAGTACAGAGCATAGTATCACGCACAGATTTGGCATCGGCCGGGAAATCTACCGGTGGATTCAAGTCGGTGCGACGATAGATGACCCCGGTATTGGCCGGCGCAGGGCGCAACGTCAGTGTGACTTTCTTGCCGGTATGTAAACCGACACCAGTCGCCTGAACGATACGTTTTAATGTCCTTTGTTTGATCATCGTATAATCTCGCCAAGTTACTTATCCAACCGAGAGTGTATATCACTATCGGGCGGCCAGTTTAGCACAAAGAGCGTAAATCCCCTAATTCCAGCTAATTCTTAATCAGCTTGCTTACGCAGGAACGCTGGGATATCCAGATAATCTGGCTCTTTCTGGGTCTGTGTTGTGTTGTCATTAACCACTTTCGCGGCCGGTTTCTGCTCTTGCGTCAGCGGTGCCATACCGTGCGGCTGGTAACGATCCATGACCGGCTGCTGAGCAGGTTTGTTGGTCACCAGGGTGATCTCAGGACGCTTGTCCATGCCGATACCGGTAGCCACAACCGTTACACGCAGCTCATCGTTCATTTCCGGATCAAGGGAAGTACCGATTACCACGGTGGCGTTGTCAGAGGCGAACGCACGGATGGTGTTACCCACGGTTTCGAACTCATCCAGACGCAGATCGAAGCCAGCGGTGATGTTGACCAGCACGCCGCGCGCGCCAGACAGATCGATATCTTCCAGCAACGGAGAAGAGATGGCCATTTCAGCGGCTTCTTCTGCACGGTCTTCGCCTTTCGCCACGCCGGAGCCCATCATCGCGTAACCCATTTCGGACATCACGGTGCGCACGTCAGCAAAGTCGACGTTCATCAGACCAGGACGGGTGATCAGCTCTGCGATACCCTGTACTGCGCCTTTAAGAACATCGTTCGCCGCGCCAAAAGCGTCCAGCAGAGAGATGCCACGGCCCAGCACTTTCAGCAGCTTGTCGTTCGGGATAGTGATCAGCGAGTCCACGTGTTTGGACAGCTCGGTGATACCCTGCTCGGCAAACGCCATACGCTTTTTGCCTTCAAAGTTGAAAGGCTTAGTCACGACAGCAACCGTCAGGATACCTAAATCTTTTGCGACTTCAGCAACCACTGGCGCAGCACCGGTTCCGGTACCACCGCCCATGCCCGCGGCGATAAACACCATGTCTGCACCATCAAGCGCAGCACGTAGGGCTTCACGATCTTCTTCTGCAGCATTACGGCCGACTTCCGGGTTTGCCCCAGCGCCCAGCCCTTTGGTGATGCCGCCACCGATTTGGATCGTCTGGCCAACCGCCGTCTTACGCAGTGCCTGCGCATCGGTGTTCACCGCGAAGAACTCAACACCTTCGATGCGCTCGCGCACCATATGCTCTACAGCATTACCGCCGCCGCCACCGACGCCGATGACTTTAATCACCGCGTCGTTGGTCAGTTCCATAGGTTCAAACATAGTTTCTCTCCGTTTTGTGCCTGTCGCCCGAAACCGTTAATTCTCGCCGGTCTCTTACTAAAATTAAAATTCTTTTCGCAGCCAGGTATTGATTCGTTTGAACCACGAACCTACCGACGCGCGTTTTTCTACTTCTGCTTCACCACTGAGATGCGTTTCTTTCCCGTAATGAAGCAAGCCCACGGCCGTTGAGTAATACGGCTCCTGCGCATAATCCGTTAAACCGGTGATGTTCAGCGGGGCACCGATGCGCACCTGCGTATGGAACACGCGCTGAGCACAGGCCGCAAGACCTTCAATTTGCGCCGCGCCGCCGGTTAATACAATCCCCGCCGCAAGATGGTGTTTGACACCCTGTTGGCGAAGCTGTTCCTGTAACTGCAAAATCTCTTCGTTGACCAGGTTGAGCAGCTCGGTATAACGCGGCTCAATCACCTCGGCTAACGTCTGGCGCTGCAGGCTGCGAGGTGGACGTCCACCGACGCTTGGCACTTCAACGCTCTCATCTTTGCCCACAATGGAGCCCAGTGCACAACCGTGGCGCACCTTAATCGCCTCTGCATCGCTCGGTGGCGTGCCAAAGGCGTAAGCGATATCGCTGGTCACCACGTTACCCGCATACGGGATAACTTTGGTGTGGCGCAGCGCACCGCCGGTATAGACAGCCATGTCCATGGTACCACCACCGATATCCACCACACAGACGCCCAGCTCACGTTCGTCTTCGGTCAGCACGGAATAGCTTGCCGCCAGACCGGCGAAAATCAGTTGGTCAACTTTAAGACCACAACGTTCCACGGCTTTGACAATGTTCTTCGCCATATCGTTGTGACATGTGATCAAGTGCACTTTTGCCTGCATACGTACGCCGGAAAGCCCTACCGGATTTTTAATCCCTTCCTGGTAGTCGATCGCATACTCCTGTGGGATCACATGCAGCACACGATGCTCATCGCGAACGCGCACAGACTTCGCAGTATGCACTACGTTTTCGACGTCTTCCTGCGAGACTTCTTCTTCTGAGATCGGCACCATGCCAATCTCGTTCTGGCAGCTGATATGCTTGCCAGAGAGCGCCAGATACACGGAGGAAATCTGGCAATCTGCCATCAGTTCGGCCTGATCGATGGCGCGCTGAACGCATTTCACCACCGACTCGAGGTCGTTTACCCCACCTTTATCCATACCACGAGACGGGCAGCTACCCACACCAATGATATTGACCATACCGTCGGGCAGAACTTCCCCTACTAAAGCGGCAACCTTCGCAGTGCCAATCTCCAGTCCTACTACCAGTTTTCTGTCCGTCGCCTTGATCATTGTTATTCTGCCTGTACCTGAGCCTGATTCTGTTGCTGATTAGGTTCCTCAACCGGCGCCGGGATCCACCCGACCGATGCGCCTGAGTCATAGCGCAAATCAACGTAGCTAATCCTTTTGCCTTCAGCCTGCCCCTGCTGCTGCAGAACGGGATAAAGTTCTACAAAACGGGCCAGACGCTTCATCGTGTCACCCCGGCCAAGATTCAGCTTAATGTCGTTCGTCAGCGTCAACTGCCAGGAACGACGCGCCGTCATCGCGGCTTGCTTCAGGGTAAAACGATCTTTAGCCAGCACCTGCCCCATGTTACGGAAACCTTCCAGCACTTCGTTTTCGCTGCCTTCCGGACCATACAACATGGGTAAATTTTGCTTGCTGACACGATCGGCCGGGACGCTGAAAGAAATTCCATCTACGTCAACCATATGCTGATCATTCCAACGCGCAATGGGTACATATTCAACCAGATGAATCTTCAATTCATCCGGCCACTGCTTTCTGACGCTCGCCTGTTTAATCCATGGCAAGCGTTCAATCTGGCTCTGGATAATGTTCACGTCCTGCGTCATGAAGGTGCCGGGCGATCCCAATGCCAGAATCGACTGCCGGATATCATCATTACGCGTGTAGTGACGGTCACCCGTCACGACCAGTTTCGACAGAGGCAGACGTTGTGCATCTTCCATCCAGCCGAGCACCATCCAGCCGCTGACAAACACCGTACACAGCACGGCGAGCAGGAAGGTAATCCCTGCAAGACGCGTTCCATTACTCCGCCGCGAAGAGGAATACTCTTCTTCTTCCTCACGGTTTCGCGTGTTCAGCGCAGCCTGAGACATATCAGCCCGCCTGGTCCAGAATGCGAACCACTAACTGCGAGAAGCTCATTCCCGCCTGGCGCGCCGCCATCGGCACCAGGCTATGACTGGTCATTCCCGGCGAAGTATTGGCTTCCAGCAGATAAAACTGCCCATCGCTATCCAGCATAACGTCGATACGTCCCCAGCCGCGGCAGCCCAGAACTTGCCAGGCTTTAAGCACCAGAGCGTTTAAAAGGGCTTCGCGCTCCGCTTCCAGACCACTTGGGCAGAAATATTGCGTCTCATCAGAGAGATACTTCGCCTCATAATCATAGAAGGTTCCGGCTGGTTGGATACGAATTGACGGTAAAATTTCTTCCCCGAGCATCGCAACGGTAAATTCCGGTCCGTTGAGCCATTTTTCAATCAAAACTTCTTCATCGTGTTGAAATGCCAACGCTAATGCAGATGATATATCGCCTGCTTTATCAACTTTAGACATTCCTACGCTTGAGCCTTCACGGCTGGGTTTCACAATCACCGGCAATCCCAGCGCCGCGATACGTTCCTTAACGCTGGCGTCAAGGCCCAGCTCAAATTCACGACGGGTCAGTGCTACCCACGGCGCTACCGGTAAACCGGCCCCCTGCCACAGCAATTTGCTGCGCAGTTTGTCCATGGAGATGGCCGAGGCCATCACGCCACTGCCGGTATAAGGCAGACCGATGATGTCCAGCAGGCCCTGCAGCGTACCGTCTTCTCCGCCGCGCCCGTGCAGCGCGATAAAGACTTTAGCAAAGCCCATCTCTTTCAGGCGCGTCACGTCAGTCTCTTTCGGATCGACCAGATGCGCATTAATACCGCCTTCGCGAAGCCCTGCCAGCACCGCAGCGCCGGAATTCAGGGAAACCTCGCGCTCAGCAGAGGTGCCGCCGGACAGGACCGCAATCTTATCAGCCATGATGCTCTTCCTCCGAAATTTGCGGCTTAAGTTTGATTTCAGCCAGCGTACGGGCGATCTTGCCGATATTTCCTGCACCCTGCACCAGAATCAAATCATTGCCGGTCAATACTGGAGCCAGCATCGCTGCCGCCTGAGCATGGTCGGAGACCAGGATCGGGTCAATCTTACCGCGGCCGCGAATAGTACGGCACAGAGAGCGACTGTCTGCCCCCGGAATGGCCGCTTCGCCCGCAGAGTAAACATCCAGCATCAGCAAGGCATCTACCTGTGACAGCACGTTAGCGAAATCGTCGTACAGATCGCGGGTACGGGTATAACGGTGCGGCTGGAACAGCATAACCAGATTTTTGTCCGGCCAGCCCGCGCGCGCCGCTTTGATCGTCGCATCCACTTCGGTCGGGTGATGGCCGTAGTCATCAACCAGCATCGCGGTTCCGCTTTTGCCGTTAACGGTTTCGAGCGGGAACTCGCCGAGGAAATCAAAACGACGACCGGTGCCCTGGAAGCTTTCCAGCGCCCGCAAAATATCTTCGTCGTCAATGCCTTCTTCTGTTGCGACCGCTACGGCCGCCGCCGCGTTCAGGGCGTTGTGACGGCCTGGCGCATTCAGCGTTACCTGCAGCAGCTCTTTATCCTGACGCGCGAGAGTGAAATGCCCCTGCGCCCCAATCTGCTTGTAACTTTCCACACGGACGTCGGCATCTTCGCTGAAACCGTAGGTGGTGATCTGACGACCGACGCGCGGCAGCAGCTCGCGGATCACCGGATCGTCAACGCACATCACCGCCCGTCCATAAAACGGCAGATTGTGGAGAAAGTTTATAAAGGTTTGCTTTAAATTTTCGAAGTCACCCTGGTAGGTATCCATATGGTCGGCTTCGATGTTGGTGACAATCGCCACCATCGGCTGCAGATGCAGGAAGGACGCGTCACTTTCATCTGCTTCGGCAATCAGATAACGGCTGTGGCCCAGGCGCGCGTGCACGCCCGCGGCTTTCACCAGGCCGCCGTTGACGAAAGTCGGATCGAGGCCCGCTTCGGCATAAATACTGGAGACCATCGCCGTGGTGGTGGTTTTACCGTGAGTACCGGCAATGGCGATACCGTGACGAAAACGCATCAGCTCGGCCAGCATCTCCGCACGACGGATCACCGGGATACGCGCCTCGTGTGCGGCAACGATTTCCGGGTTGTCGGCAGAGATGGCGCTGGAGACCACGACCACGCTGGCATCAAGGACGTTTTCCGGGCGATGGTTAAAATAGATGGTCGCACCAAGCGACGCCAACTGTTGCGTAACAGGGTTCGGCGCCAGATCGGAACCGCTGATCTGGTAGCCTTCATTCGCCAGCACTTCGGCAATACCGCCCATACCGGCGCCGCCGATGCCAACAAAATGAATGTGCCGGACGCGACGCATCTCGGGCACGATTGAACGCAGTTTCGCCAGTTGTTGTGTATTCATTCTCTAAACGCCATCGACTACTTCAAAAAATTCGTGCAGCGCAACACGCGCTGCGAGGGTTAAACCTGGGCTGCCAGGCTCACTTCTTTCGCCACCCGCTCCGTTGCATCCGGGATCGCTGCGGCACGTGCGTGCTGCGCCATCTCCAGTAATGTCTCCCGGTTCCAGCCCGCCAGGGTGGTGGCGACCGCGTCTGCGGTAAACTGCGGCTGTTCAAAAATTTTCGCGGCACCGGCTTTCTCTAGCGGCAACGCATTCCAGTACTGCTGACGGTCTTTGTGCTGGAAGGGCACAAACAGCGCCGGTAAACCTGCGGCGGCAATTTCGCTCACCGTCAGCGCGCCGGAGCGGCAGACCACGACATCGGCCCAGGCATACGCCGCCGCCATGTCGTCGATAAATTCAGTCACTTTATGCTGCGGCTGACCCGCGTCGGCATAGGCCTGTTCGACCGTCTGCTGGCCGCCCTTCCCGCTCTGATGCCAGATGGTCACCGCGTCACCGAGCTTTGACGCCACCTGCGGCAGCGTCTGGTTCAGAATGCGCGCCCCCTGTGAGCCGCCTACCACCAACACGCGCACCGGACCTTCGCGTCCGACAAGCCGTTCCTGCGGCAACGGCAGCGCCAGTACGTCTACGCGTACCGGGTTACCCACCACGTCGGCCTTCGGAAACGCGCCGGGGAACGCCTGCATCACTTTGCTGGCGATGCGGGAGAGCCACTTATTGGTCAGGCCGGCAATACCGTTCTGCTCATGCAGCACCACCGGGATACCCAGCGACCACGCCGCCAGCCCGCCAGGCCCGGAGACATAACCGCCCATTCCCAGCACCACGTCCGGCTTAAAGCGCTTCATGATCGCCCGCGCCTGACGCCAGGCGTTGAAAATACGCACCGGCGCCAGCAGCAGGGCTTTAACGCCCTTGCCGCGCAGGCCAGAGATATGGATAAAGTCGATCTCAATCCCGTGCTTCGGCACCAGATCGGCCTCCATGCGGTCTGCGGTTCCCAGCCAGCGTACCTGCCAGCCCTGATCCATTAAATGGTGCGCAACCGCCAGTCCCGGGAACACATGTCCACCGGTACCGCCTGCCATCACCATTAACCGCTTCGGTTGATTCATCGTGAACCTCGTGTAAACGCCTGGGCATTTTCCAGACGCGTTTCATAATCTATACGTAGCAAAAACATGATGGCGGTCGACATGATCAGCAGACTCGAGCCACCATAACTGATTAACGGCAACGTCAGACCTTTGGTCGGGAGCATGCCTGCTGCGGCACCCACGTTCACTAAAGCCTGAAAACTGAACCAGATACCGATTGAACAGGCTAAAAAGCCCGAGAAACGGTGGTCGATAACCAGTGCTTTCCGGCCGATCGACATCGCACGGAAAGCCACGAAGAATACCATTAAAAGTGCCAGTACCACACCGATATAACCCAGTTCTTCCCCAATAATGGAGAAGATGAAGTCGGTGTGCGCCTCGGGTAAATACTCCAGTTTTTGCACTGAATTTCCCAGCCCCTGCCCCCACACTTCACCGCGGCCAAAGGCCATCAATGACTGGGTCAGCTGATAGCCGCTGCCGAAGGGATCTTCCCACGGGTTCCAGAAAGAGGTTACACGACGGATACGATAGGGTTCAGCGAGGATCAGCAGCACCACTGCGGAAATTCCCATCCCGATGATGGCGATGAACTGCCAGAGTTTCGCTCCGGCCAGGAACAGCATCGCCAGGGTGGTAACGAACAGTACGACCACGGTCCCGAGGTCAGGCTGGGCCAGCAGCAGAACCGCCAGTACCAGGATCACGCCCATCGGTTTTAAGAAGCCGCGCAGGTTGTTACGAACCTCATCCACCTTACGCACCAGGTAGTTGGCGAGGTAACAGAACAGCGACAGCTTGGTAAATTCCGCAGGCTGAATACGCAGCGGGCCGAAGGCAATCCAGCGCGATGCCCCGTTCACCGAGCTCCCGACCACCAGCACGATCAGCAGCATGACGATCGAGGCGATCAGCATCGCGGTACTGTGACGCTGCCAGAAAGCCATCGGCAGACGCAGCGTCACCATCGCCAGACAGAACGCCAGGATGATATACAGCCCGTCACGCTTAGCGAACAGGAAGGGATCGTTAGCCAGACGCTGCCCGACAGGCATCGAGGCCGAGGTAACCATAATAAAGCCAATCGCCGCCAGCCCCAGCGTGAGCCAGAGCAGCATGCGGTCGTACATCACCAGGCTATCGGAATCTTTGTCCCGGGAGCCCATGACCCAACCCTTTAACGCCGACGAGATCCACACCAGGATGCCAAATCCTGGCAGGCGCGGCATTTTCGGGCGAGGAAGAGAGAAGCGCATCAGCCTAACTCCTTCGCCAGGCGGGTAAAGAGATCGCCGCGTTGCTCGAAGTTCTTAAACTGATCGAGGCTGGCGCAGGCCGGAGAAAGCAGCACCATATCACCCGGCTTCACGCGCGGGGCAATCAGCCGCATTGCCTGCTCCATAGTGTCGGTCTGCTCCGCAACTTCGGGGCGCAGGGCCGCCAGTTCAGCACCGTCACGGCCAAAGCAGTAAAGACGCACGTTGTCACCGCTGAGGTACTGCGTCAGCGAAGAGAAATCGGCCGATTTGCCGTCGCCGCCCAGCAGCAGATGCAGTGTGCCGTCAACCTGTAGGCCATTCAGCGCTGCTTCGGTGCTGCCAACGTTGGTGGCTTTTGAGTCGTTGATCCAGCGCACGCCGTTATGCTCCAGCGCCAGCTGGAAGCGATGCGCCAGACCGCTAAAGGTGGTCAGGGCTTTCAGGCTCGTCGCACGCGGCAAGCCGGCGGCATCCGCCAGTGCCAGCGCGGCAAGGGCGTTGGTGTAGTTATGCTGACCCGTCAGGTGCATCTCTTTCACGTTCAGCACCTTCTCACCTTTCGCCCGCAGCCAGGTTTCACCCTGCTGACGGTTCAGGTGATAGTCGCCCATATTGATGCCAAAGCTCACGCAGCGCTCATCCGCGCCGCGTACCGGCATGGTCAGCGCATCATCGGCGTTCACCACGCAGACCTGAGCATTTTCATAGATACGCAGCTTGGCGGCGCGGTACTGCTGCAGACCAAACGGATAGCGATCCATATGATCTTCGGTCACGTTCAGGATGGTCGCCGCCACTGCCTGCAGGCTAGAGGTGGTTTCCAGCTGGAAGCTGGAGAGCTCCAGGATGTACAGCTCGCGGGCCGCATCCAGCAGCATCAACGCTGGCAGGCCGATGTTACCGCCCACGCCCGCATTGACGCCTGCCGCTTTCGCCATTTCACCGACCAGGCTGGTGACGGTACTTTTACCGTTGGAACCGGTAATGGCCACAATCGGTGCCTGGGCTTCACGGCAGAACAGTTCAATATCGCCGACAATCTCAACGCCCACATCCGCCGCGGCGCTCAACGCCGGGTGGGCCAGGGCGATGCCCGGGCTGGCGACAATCAGATCGGCAGCGTTCAGCCACGCTTCATTCAGACCACCAAGGTGGCGTTCAACCTGTTCCGGCAGTTTATCCAGACCAGGCGGAGAGACACGCGTATCCATTACGCGCGGGGTTACGCCGCGCGCGAGGAAAAAGTCCACGCAGGAGAGGCCCGTGAGGCCCAACCCGATGATAACGACTTTTTTACCCTGGTAATCTGCCATGATTAACGTACCTTCAGCGTTGCCAGGCCAATCAGGACCAGCATCAGCGAAATAATCCAGAAGCGCACGATGACGCGCGGTTCCGGCCAGCCTTTCAGTTCATAGTGGTGATGGATAGGCGCCATCCGGAAGATGCGCTGTCCGCGCAGCTTGAAGGAGCCTACCTGCAGGATCACCGACAGGGTTTCAACCACGAATACGCCACCCATGATCACCAGCAGGAACTCCTGACGCAGCAGCACGGCGATAATGCCCAGCGCGCCGCCCAGCGCCAGCGAACCGACGTCGCCCATAAAGACCTGCGCCGGGTAGGTGTTAAACCACAGGAAGCCCAGGCCCGCGCCGACAATCGCCGTACAGACGATCACCAGTTCACCGGCATGACGCAGATAAGGAATGTGCAGGTAGCTGGCGAAGTTCATGTTGCCGCTCGCCCAGGCCACGAGGGCAAAGCCCGCCGCGACGAAGACCGTAGGCATAATTGCCAGGCCATCCAGACCGTCAGTCAGGTTTACCGCGTTGCCGGTACCGACAATGACGAAGTAGGCCAGCAGGATATAGAACAGACCCAGCTGCGGCATCACGTCCTTAAAGAACGGCACCACCAGCTCGGTGGCCGGGGTGTCTTTGCCAGCCAGATAGAGCGCGAAGGCCACGCCCAGCGCAATCACCGACATCCAGAAATACTTCCAGCGGGCGATCAGCCCTTTGGTGTCTTTGCGTACCACTTTGCGGTAATCATCGACAAAACCGATCACGCCATAGCCCACCAGCACCACCAGCACGCACCAGACGTACGGGTTTGACGGATACGCCCACAGCAGCACCGACACCACAATCGCGGTGAGGATCATAATGCCGCCCATGGTTGGCGTGCCGCGTTTACTGAAGTGTGATTCCGGACCGTCGTTACGCACGACCTGACCGAAAGAGAGTTTTTGCAGACGGGCAATCATGCGCGGGCCCATCCACAAGGAGATGAACAGCGCAGTCAGCAGGCTGACGATGGCGCGAAACGTCAGATAGGAAAAGACGTTAAAGCCGGAATAATATTTGACCAAATGTTCGGCCAGCCAAACTAACATGTCCCGTTCTCCTGTAAAGCGTGCACAACCTCTTCCATGGCGGCACTCCGTGAACCTTTCACTAAAACTGTCACAATTTGTTGTTCTTCGACCAGGGCCTTAAGGCGGGCGATCAACGCCGCTTTATCGGCAAAATGCTCACCGACGCCGCTGGCCTGGCTGATATTTTTACTGAGATGACCCGCGCTCAGTACGCGATCGATACCGGAGGCTTTCGCCGCTTCACCCACCTGGGTGTGGCAGGCTTCACTCTCATCGCCCAGCTCGGCCATATCGCCCACCACCATCACACGATAACCCGGCATCTCAGACAGCACCTGGACTGCAGCGGTCATGGAGCCAACGTTGGCGTTATAGGAGTCATCCAGCAGCAGTTTGTTTTCCGCCAGCGGGATCGGGAACAGGCGTCCAGGGACGGCTTGCAGATTTGCCAGCCCGGTTTTGATCGCCGACAGCGGAGCGCCGACGGCCATTGCCAGCGCGGTGGCGGCCAGGGCATTGGCGATATTATGGCGACCCGGCAGCGGCAGCAGCACGTCCACATCCCCCGTTGGGGTCTGCAGCGTAAATTCGGTGCCGTGGGAAGTCACATGAACGTTGGTAGCCGTGAAGTCGCTGTTGGCGGCATTCGGTGAGAAGCGCCAGGTTTTGCGATCTCCAATGACGCTTTTCCAGTTCAGCCAGTCGTTGTTGTCGGCATTCATGATAGCGATTCCATTGACCGGCAGGCCGGTGTAGATCTCGCCCTTGGCTTTCGCCACTCCTTCCAGCGAGCCGAAACCTTCCAGATGCGCCGCCGCGAGGTTATTCACCAGCGCCGCTTCCGGCTGGGTCAGGCTCACGGTCCAGGCGATTTCGCCCTGATGATTTGCACCCAGCTCGATCACCGCATAGTCGTGCTCGCGGGTCAGGCGCAGCAGCGTCATCGGCACGCCGATATCGTTATTCAGATTGCCTGCGGTATAAAGCGTGTTCCCACACTGGCTGAGGATCGCGGCGGTCATCTCCTTAACGGAGGTTTTGCCGGAGGAGCCGGTCAGCGCCACAACGCGGGCCGGAACCTGCTGGCGAACCCATGCCGCCAGTTGACCAAAGGCCAGGCGGGTATCTTTCACTACCGCCTGCGGCAGGTCGATATCCAGTTTACGGCTTACCAGCAGCGCACCCGCACCTGCGGCTTTCGCCTGTTCGGCAAAATCGTGCGCATCAAAACGCTCGCCCTTCAGGGCCACAAACAGGCAGCCGGGCGTGATTTTACGCGTGTCGGTGGTCACCGCATCGAAGGTCAGCTCACCGCTGACCTCAGCGCCGAGGATAGTGACCAGCTGGCTTAGCGTTACGCTAATCATGCCATCACTCCCAGCAGACGCGCTGCGGTTACACGGTCGGAGTAGTCCAGACGGTTGCCGCCGACGATCTGATAATCTTCGTGGCCTTTACCGGCCAGCAGCACCACGTCGTTCTCACCAGCCTGCATGATGGCGTTGGTCACCGCTTCGGCGCGACCCTCGACAACACGGGCGCGCCCGGCATCGAGCATCCCGGCCAGAATATCGTTGATGATGGCGCGTGGCTCTTCGGTACGCGGGTTGTCATCGGTCACCACCGCGATATCGGCGAACTGCTCAGCAATGGCCCCCATCAGCGGACGCTTGCCCTTATCGCGATCGCCGCCGCAGCCAAAGACACACCACAGCTTACCGGCGCAGTGCAGACGCGCCGCTTCCAGCGCTTTTTCCAGCGCATCCGGCGTGTGGGCGTAATCCACCACCACGGTAGGTTTGCCTGGGGCGGTGAACACTTCCATGCGCCCACAAACCGGCAGCAGACGCGCGGAGGTGCTGAGCAGCGCTGCCAGCGGATAGCCCAGCGCCAGCAGCGTGGCGAGAGCCAGCAGCAGGTTGCTGACGTTGAATGCTCCCATCAGACGGCTTTCGATTTCGCCTTCTCCCCAGGAGGAGGCAAAGCGGATGGTTGCACCGCTGTCGTGATAGGTCACGTCGGTGGCTTTCAGCCAGCGACCGTGGCAGTTCGGATTGATATGGTCAGCCATGGAGACCGCAACGGCATCCGGCAGCTTAGCCAGCCAGCGGCGGCCCACTTCGTCATCGGCATTAATAATGGCCTGACCGGCGTGATGCGTGGCATACAGCTGCCATTTCGCCGCTTCGTAGTTTCCCATGTCGCCATGGTAGTCAAGATGATCCCGGCTCAGGTTGGTGAACACGGAGGCGGCAAACTTCAGCGCCGCGACACGGTGCTGAACCAGCCCGTGGGAAGAGACTTCCATCGCCGCGAAGGTTGCACCCTGCCCTGCCAGACCGGCCAGCACATGCTGCACGTCGACGGCGGAGCCGGTGGTGTTTTCCGTTGGGTTCACTTTGCCCAGCAGGCCGTTCCCCACGGTGCCCATCACCGCACTGGTTTCACCCAGCAGCTGCGCCCACTGCGCCATCAGCTGTGTGGTGGTGGTTTTACCGTTGGTGCCGGTTACGCCAACCAGGCGCAACTGGTCAGAAGGTTCGTTATAAAAACGCCCCGCCAGCGCGGAGAGACGTTCGGTTAACTGGCTGAGATAGATGACCGGCACGCCGTGCATTTCACGGATTTCGCCATCCGCGGCCTCACCTTTTGCCTCAGCAATAATGGCAGCAACACCTTGCGCTATCGCCTGCGGGATATACCGACGCCCGTCCGCCTGATGACCTACCACTGCCACAAAAAGATCGCCCGATGCAGCCACACGGCTGTCGAGTACCATCTCTCGCAGTTCTCGCGCAGGTAAACCTGATACCCACGGAGCAAGAAGGTCGCGCAAATTACGATCTGCCACCTGTTCCCTCGCCTTGATTAATTACAAATTCACTTTTCTCGCCCGTTGCCAGTGCATCCGGCTCGATGTTCATGGTGCGCAGTACGCCGCCCATGATGGCACCAAAGACCGGCGCGGAAACGGCGCCACCGTAGTATTTACCCGCCTGTGGATCGTTGATCACCACCACCAGCGCAAAACGCGGATTACTCGCAGGCGCAACGCCTGCGGTGTATGCAATGTATTTGTTGATGTAGCGGCCATCCGGACCGACTTTTTTCGCCGTACCGGTTTTAATCGCGATGCGATAGCCTTTGATCGCCGCCTTCACGCCGCCGCCGCCGGGCAGGGCCACGCTTTCCATCATGTGCACGACGGTGCGGACGATCGATTCCGGGAAGATACGCTCACCGGGAACCGGCGGATCGACTTTGGTAATCGACAGCGGGCGATAGACGCCATAGCTGCCAATCGTTGCATAGACACGCGCCAACTGTAACGGGGTTACCATTAGCCCGTAGCCGAAAGAGAAGGTGGCCCTCTCTATGTCAGACCACCGTTGTTTTTGAGGATATAAGCCACTGCGTTCTCCGACCAACCCCAAATTGGTCGCTTTTCCCAGCCCAAAACGCGAGTAAGTTTCTACTAACGCTGAGGACGGCATCGCTAACGCCAACTTAGAAACGCCGACGTTACTCGACTTCTGTAAAACCCCGGTGAGGGTCAATTCGCTGTAACGCGCCACGTCTTTGATTTCGTGACCGTTGATTCGGTAAGGCACCGTGTTGAGCACGGTATTTTCATTGACGATACCGCGCTGCAGAGCCGTCATCACCACCATCGGTTTGACCGTTGAGCCCGGTTCGAAGACGTCAGTGATGGCGCGGTTACGCATAGCATCTTTGGCGGTGCCGGTGAAGTTGTTCGGGTTGTAGGAGGGGCTGTTGGCCATCGCCAGCACTTCGCCGGTACTGACATCCACCAGCACCGCGCTGCCCGATTCCGCCTTGTTGAAAGCCACGGCGTTATTCAGCTCACGATACACCAGCGCCTGCAGGCGTTCGTCGATACTCAGCGCCAGGTTGTGCGCCGCCTGGCTGTCCGTGGAAGAGATATCTTCAATCACGCGGCCATAGCGGTCTTTACGCACCACACGCTCGCCCGGCTGGCCGGTCAGCCACTTATCGAAACTCTTCTCGACGCCTTCGATACCCTGGCTGTCGACGTTGGTAAAGCCGATCAGGTGTGCGGTCACCTCCCCGGACGGGTAGTAACGACGCGACTCTTCACGCAGGTGAATGCCGGGCAGCTTCAGCTTTTTGATGTAGTCGGCCATGTCAGGGTTAACCTGACGCGCCAGATAGATAAAGCGCCCTTTCGGGTTGGCATTGACGCGGGCCGCCAGCTGATCGAGCGGCATTTTCAGCGCGTCAGAGAGGGCTTTCCAGCGGTTATCGAGGGAGATCCCGCCGGCATCATGCAGCTCTTTCGGATCCGCCCAGATCGCTTTCACCGGTACGCTGACCGCCAGCGGACGACCGGAGCGGTCGGTGATCAGGCCACGCGAGGTCGAGACTTCCTGCACGCGCAGGGAACGCATATCGCCCTGACGCACCAGCATGTCAGGGGCAATGATTTGCAGCCACGCCACACGTCCCAGCAGGAAACCCAGCGCCAGTAAAATACAGCCGCAAAGCAACGCAAAACGCCAGCTGATAAAGCTGGCCTGTTCTTCCTGACGTTTTGGTTTTAGCGCCTTCGCCGCCGATTTCATGCGTCGCGTTTTCCCTTATTTTTGTACTACGATATTTTCCTGAGAAGGATCAACATGCTGCATCTGCAGCTTTTCCGTTGCGATCCGTTCAACCCGGCTATGATCGCCGAGCGCATTTTCTTCGAGGATCAGATTTCGCCACTCGATATCCAGCGCATCACGCTCAAGCACCAGCTGTTCGCGTTGCGCCGTTAACAAACGGGTATGGTGAGCGGTGGTCACCACGGTGACCGCCGACACGATAATGCAAATGAACAGGCACAGTGGCAGCTTGCCGAAACGCAACAGATCGTCCCAGATGACGCCCGGCAAGGCATGACGCTCGTTGCTGCCTAACGTCTCTTTCACCTTGCTGAGGGTGTCTGCCACTCTGCCGATCATGCACTGGTCCTTTCTGCGATGCGCAGCACTGAACTACGGGCGCGTGGGTTTTCGTCCACTTCCGCTTCACCCGGCATTAACTTGCCTAAAGCGCGCAGCTGACGACCACCCAATTTTTTGAGTTGCTCTTCCGTCATCGGTAACCCGGCCGGTACCTGCGGCCCACGGCTTTGCTCACGCATAAAGCGCTTCACAATACGGTCTTCCAGCGAGTGGAAGCTGATCACCGACAAACGGCCACCCGGAGCCAGCACGCTAAGCGAACTTTTCAGCGCCTGCTCAATCTCGTCGAGCTCGCTGTTAACCCAGATACGAATCGCCTGGAAGGTGCGGGTCGCCGGGTGTTTATACTTGTCCTTCACCGGTGTTGCCGCAGCGATCACTTCCGCCAGCTCTTTGGTGCGGGTCATGGGTTCGATACGGTTACGCTCAACGATGGCGCGGGCAATACGTTTGCCAAAGCGCTCTTCCCCGAAGGTTTTGATCACCCAGGCGATATCCGCTTCTTCTGCCGTTTGCAGCCACTCGGCCGCAGACTGTCCGCGCGTCGGATCCATACGCATGTCCAGTGGGCCATCGCGCATAAAGGAGAAGCCGCGCTCAGCATCGTCAAGCTGCGGGGAGGAGACGCCAAGATCGAGGAGGATCCCGTCAATCTTACCGGTTAAATCGCGCTCGCTGACGTACTCAGCCAACGCGGAGAAAGGTCCATGTACGATGGAAAAGCGTGGGTCATCGATGGTTTTCGCCACGGCGATAGCCTGCGGATCGCGATCGATTGCCAGCAAACGGCCGTCCGCGCCCAGTTGGGAGAGGATCAAACGCGAGTGGCCACCCCGGCCAAAAGTGCCATCAATATAGATGCCATCAGGACGAATATTCAGGCCGTTGACGGCCTCATCCAGTAGCACCGTCGTATGTTTATAATTTTCCATCATCTTTATAGAGACAAATCCTGCAATCGTTCCGACATTGTTGCGGAATCGGACTGCTCAGCGTCGATATCTTCCTTGACCCGTTGATACCAGGCCGTTTCATCCCACAGTTCAAACTTATTGAACTGTCCGACCAGCATCACTTCTTTTGTCAGACCGGCATGCTGCCGCAGCACGGGCGCAATCAATAAACGCCCCGCACTGTCCATCTGACATTCACTGGCATGTCCCAATAACAGCCGCTGCACGCGGCGTTCCTGCGGGTTCATGCTCGACAGTCGAGACAGCTTTTGCTCAATGATTTCCCATTCAGGCAAGGGGTAAAGCAGCAGGCAGGCGTGGTTGATGTCAATGGTGCAGACCATTTGACCAGAAGCGCTCTCGTTCAGCTGGTCGCGATATCGGGTTGGTACCGACAAACGCCCTTTGCTGTCGAGATTGACTAACGTCGCTCCACGGAACATGCCAGTCTCACCCCTCCTCACCACTTTAACCCACAAATTCCCACTTAAGGGAGTTTACGGAGCGATGGAAAAGCTTGTCAAGCCAGGACTTCCGCGACATCTGTCTAAATGTCACTGATTTACGAATGGAAGTTAACCCGGCTATTAACTGCACAACTGGCGCGGCAAAATTAACGTGATGAATATTTGTGAGAAAAAAGGCAAATATGCATACCTGTCTTAAAAACCACTCATATCATCGCGAGGAAATATAAAGTGTCAGTTTGCGACGCGGGCGGCATTTTAAGCCATATTGCTGGGGGATGACAGCGCCAGATGCAGCGCGGGCGCAAAGCCTCTCGCGGGCAGGCTCGTGCAGGCCAAACCTGGCGGAAAAAGCGGCGGATAATTGAGCTGGGCGGATCGGTAATGTAACAAAATAATACAATTCACCGCACATCAGACAATAAAATAAACATGAAACGAAGTTTTAAACAGAAAAGGGAATTAAAACGCGTAGCAGGCAAAGAGTTTAAAGGAATTATCTTAAAAAGAATGTGGGAATTAATACGTTGATTCAGGATGAGAAATTCAGGGCAGCGGACGCTGCCCTGAGGTCATTACGAACGGCTTAATATGCCGCGACGATAAAGATTACGCCGGATGCGTGTGAGCCCCGGTTTCGGCTTACGCGGCTCATCGAGGCTCGCCAGCACAATCTCCAGCACCCGCTCGGCCACGTCGCGATGACGCTGGGCAACGGCCAGTACCGGACACTGCAGGAAATCGAGCAGCTCATGATCGCCAAAAGTGGCAATCGCCAGATCTGACGGCAGCTTGCCTTCACGACGGAGGGTCACGTCCATCACACCCTGTAACAGCGCAAACGAGGTGGTGAACAGGGCCTGCGGCATCGGATGCGTCTCCAGCCACTTCTCGAACAGCTGAGCTGAGGCCTCGCGCTCGTAGCTGTTGGCATAGAGGTAATCCACTTCACGGGGATCGTCTTTCCATGCGGTGCGGAACCCCTGCTCGCGCAGGAAGCTCACAGAGAGTTCCGGCAGAGCCCCCAGATAGAGGACGTTTTCCGCCGGGAAAGTACGCAGCTCTGCTGCCAGCATTTCCGCATCGTCCTGATCCGCACCGACCACGCTGGTGAAGTGCTCACGATCTAACGCGCGGTCAAGGGCGACAATCGGAAACACATCGTTGGCCCAACGCTGATAGAAGGGATGCTCAGGGGGTAACGAGGTGGAGACGATAATGGCATCTACCTGGCGTTGCAGCAGATGCTCAATGCAGCGCATCTCATTATCAGGCTGATCTTCCGAACAGGCGATCAACAGTTGATAGCCGCGCTGACGCGCCTGACGCTCAAGGTAGTTTGCGATCCGGGTGTAGCTGGTATTTTCCAGATCCGGGATCACCAGACCGATCGAACGGGTGCGCCCGGCACGTAAACCTGCCGCGACCGCGTTCGGATGGTAGTTATGTTCCCGAACCACGGCCATGACTTTCTCAACGGTCTTATCGCTGACACGATACTGCTTCGCTTTACCGTTAATCACATAGCTTGCCGTCGTCCGCGACACACCGGCTAGCCTGGCGATTTCATCCAGTTTCACAATTGCCCCTTAAAAAAAAGAAAAGAGTCCATGACCTCGTCAGGGTTATGGCTAAATCTTGTAACATCTAAGCGCAGAATAGCTTGTCCGGCAACCGCTTTTGTCGGTACAGCGACGTCGGTGCACAAAAAAAAGCCCGGTCATTCACACCGGGCAAGCTAGAGGCGAACCTTATATCCTTAACGCATCACTTTGTCACCGCGGGAAAGCCCCACGACGCCCGAACGCGCCACTTCAACAATTTTGGCGACATCCCGCACCGAGGCGAGGAAGGCGTCCAGTTTATCGCTGGTACCGGCCAGTTGAACGGTATAGATAGAGGGGGTGACGTCGATGATCTGCCCGCGGAAAATGTCCGCATTGCGTTTCACCTCTTCCCGCCCGTAACCGGTGGCCTGAATTTTCACCAGCATGATCTCACGTTCAACGTAAGCCCCCTGCCCCAGCTCGCTGACGCGTAATACATCAACCAGTTTGTGCAGCTGCTTTTCAATCTGCTCCAGCACCTTGGCATCACCGACCGTCTGGATGGTCATGCGCGAAAGCGTCGGATCGTCCGTCGGGGCCACCGTCAGGCTTTCGATGTTATAGCCGCGCTGTGCGAAGAGCCCAATCACGCGTGACAGCGCGCCGGACTCGTTTTCGAGTAATACAGATAATATCCGGCGCATATCAGGTCCTCTCCGTTTTGCTTAACCACATTTCATCCATACCGCCGCCGCGAATATGCATCGGATAGACATGCTCGGTGCCATCAACCACGACATCGACAAACACCAGGCGGTTGTTGTTAACGTGCTCAAGCGCTTCGCTGAGCTTCGCCTCCAACTCTGCCGGATCGCTGATGCGCATGCCAATGTGGCCGTAGGCTTCAGCCAGACGGACAAAATCAGGCAGCGACTTCATGTACGACTGTGAATGGCGGCCGGAATAGATCATATCCTGCCACTGCTTCACCATGCCCAGATAGCCGTTGTTCAGGTTGAGCACCAGCACCGGCAGGTCGTACTGTAGCGCGGTAGAGAGTTCCTGAATGTTCATCTGAATACTGCCATCGCCGGTCACGCAGACCACCGTTTCATTCGGTAACGCCAGCTTCACCCCCAGCGCGGCGGGCAGGCCAAAGCCCATGGTGCCCAGGCCGCCGGAGTTGATCCAACGACGCGGCTTATCAAACGGATAATATAGGGCGGCAAACATCTGGTGCTGCCCAACGTCAGAGGTCACGTAAGCCTCGCCTTTGGTCAGTCGCCAGATAGTTTCAATGACCGCCTGCGGCTTGATGCTCTCGCTTTGGGTGTCGTATTTCAGGCACTGACGCGCGCGCCACTGCTCAATCTGCAGCCACCAGTCGCGGATCTCATCGAGCGGCTGGGCGTCGCTTTCCTGTCCTAGTAGTTCCAGCATCTGTTCCAGTACCAGACGCGCGTCGCCCACAATCGGCACATCTGCCGGGACGGTTTTGGAAATGGAGGTCGGATCGATATCAATGTGCAGCACCGTGGCATTGGGGCAGTACTTCGCCAGGTTATTGGTGGTGCGATCGTCAAAGCGTACCCCCACGGCAAAAATGACGTCGGAGTTGTGCATCGTCATGTTGGCTTCATAGGTGCCATGCATTCCGAGCATGCCAAGCGCCTGACGATGCGTAGCCGGAAACGCGCCTAAGCCCATTAATGAAGAGGCCACCGGCAGATTCAGCTTTTCGATAAGGGCGCGCAGCTGCGTTTCACATTTAGCATTCACCGCCCCGCCGCCGACATATACTACCGGCTTTTTGGCGGCGATTAAGGTTTGCAGCGCCCGTTTAATCTGGCCCTTATGCCCCTGCGTTGTCGGGTTGTAAGAGCGCATGCTGACCGACTCCGGCCAGACGTAAGGCAGTTTGTTCGCCGGATTGAGGATATCTTTAGGCAGGTCAACCACCACCGGCCCCGGACGCCCGCTCGCCGCCAGCCAGAAGGCTTTCTTCAATACGCCGGGAATATCTTCCGTCTGTTTTACCAGGAAACTGTGTTTTACCACCGGGCGGGAGATGCCGACCATATCGCACTCCTGAAAGGCATCGTAGCCTATCAGCGACGTCGCAACCTGACCGGAGAGCACCACCATTGGAATAGAGTCCATATAGGCAGTGGCGATACCCGTGATGGCGTTGGTCGCGCCGGGGCCGGATGTCACCAGCACTACGCCAACCTCGCCCGTCGCACGCGCCAGGCCATCGGCCATATGCACGGCGGCTTGCTCATGACGCACCAGAACGTGATCGATACCACCCACCGTATGTAGCGCATCGTAAATATCGAGGACCGCGCCCCCGGGATAACCGAACACTTGCTTCACGCCCTGATCGATTAACGATCGGACGACCATTTCGGCGCCAGACAACATCTCCATGATTAGCCTCCAGGCTTATCGTTTCAGACGGACAGGAGAAATATGCCCTTAGCCGTCTTTTTTGTCAGGGTCACCCCTGGCGTTTTTATATTGTGCAGAGTGACAGTTACCATAACCGCTCGCCGAAAGGCAGGCAATTAGCAAACCTGCCCGGGCGTATAATCGCGAAAGAAGAAATATGAGGTATTAATAATTGTTATGGATAAATCAACTACGATAACGAAGAGGCGTGAGCATTCATCATTTAAAAAGGTGAAGGCGCAGTAATTCATGCAATTTTACTGCCCGGAAGCAGCAGTAAAAAAAACAGCGACAGAATAAAGTTTCATAAATAAAAGTAAAATCAGGATAAACAGTAACAACAGCGCCATTTATCCTGAGGTCAATTAGCGGCGGCAGACGCTCACCAGCAGCTCTTCCATCCACTGATGGCCTTTATCGCGCCCGGCGGCTTCATGCCAGGAGAGATAGCACGTACGCGAGTTAAGGTTCAACGGCAGCGGCAATATCCGCAGATGCAGCGGCTCGGCAAACTCTTCTACCAGCCAGCGTGGCGCAATGGCTACCAGCTGCGTTTGTGAAACCACATTTAATACGCTGACCATCGCCATTCCCTGATAGGCCACGCAGGCTTGTTTATCCGGCGTGTCGTACCACGGCTGGCTAAAAGAGGCGTAGCGATCGAGAGCAACAACCGCATGCTGTTCGCGATAAATATCGTTCTCCAGCAGCGGACCTTGCAGGCGTGGGTGTGTTTTACTGGTCACCAGTACCATTTCATCTTTGAATAAGGGTACGCAGGAAAATTCCGGACGACGAAACTCTTCATAGCCAATCACAAACTCGGTTTCCTGATAGCGCAGCTGATGTTCCGTATTCTGGTTAAGAGACGATTTGAACACCAGATGAATATTAGGTGCCACCTGCTCAACCTTATTATAAATAAGAGAGGTCAGATAATTATCGAGAGGACTACAAACACACAAATGAAAAATACGCTCGCTGCTGGAGGAATCAAACCCTGAACCCGGTAGCTCATTCTGCACCAGCTGCAGGGCCTGACGTACCGATGCAAACAGCTGGAATGCCCGAGCCGTAGGCTGGATCCCGCGGCCATATCGCACGAATAATTCGTCATTAAACATAACCTTAAGCCTGGCCACGGCATTACTGACGGCGGGCTGTGACATCCCCAGCGACTGGGCGGCGCGTGTGATATTTTGCTCCTGCATCACCGCATCAAATACCGTTAACAGATTCAGATCCACCGTACGTAGCTGCGGTTTTGCCCCGTCAAATGCTGCCGGTTTTTCACTTTTTTCTTCAGACATACCCTGCTCCACTGTCACGCTAAACTCCCTTTACTCGTCAGCAATAATCATTTTTAAAAATATGATTTACCACGCATATAAAACAAGAAAAAGAGAAATGTTACAAATTAGGAATATATAAATACCCGTCAACCGTGACAGGAATAAGGAGTACAACATGAGAACATCTTCAGATACGAGAAAACATATCTGTGAGTTAATGATTCGAATGAAACCATAGATAATGCGAATAAACAATATGGCGTTTAGTTAAGTCTTGTTTAAGTTTTAATGAAATATTAATAGCAGTTTAATTTTAATATTTAACATTCCGTTATCACCAATATTACCTTCGCAGCCTTTTTGTACTTAGCATCAGGCTAACATAATGAAAGTTAACACATTCAAAAGGCGGAGCTATTGTTTCGAAAGTTTGAACAATTGCAATCAAGTATATTCAAATAATTCTTTCGATGTATTCAGTATCATCCAACAGAAGAACAAAATTGTCAGAAAGCGAAAAACCAGCACAATAAGCTAATTTCATGGAGAGAGGTCTAAAGGCTGAATCACCGTTTTCATCGCCCAGGGGTTGACATCAAACCGCGTATCCAGTACCACTAAAAGCATATCTTATTTATCTGGGGCATGATTCATGAATCGCAGCATTCGTTTCACCGGTCTACTACTACTAAACGCATCCACTGTGCGCGGTAGACTGGCGGGCGAAATTCAGCATTGAATCGTTCTCTCGTTAAGACAAAAAACCCGCGCCGCTGCGCGGGTTTTTTTATGCTCGTAGCAAGGCGCCCAAATTCAGACAAGGACCTAACCCATGAGCCAGCAAGTCATTATTTTCGATACGACCTTACGTGACGGTGAACAGGCATTACAGGCAAGCCTGAGCGTTAAAGAGAAATTGCAGATTGCTCTGGCCCTTGAACGTATGGGCGTAGACGTAATGGAGGTCGGCTTCCCGGTCTCTTCTCCGGGTGATTTTGAATCCGTTCAGACCATTGCCCGCACCATCAAAAACAGCCGTGTGTGCGCCCTGGCGCGCTGCGTCGAGAAGGACATCGATGTGGCCGCTGAGTCGCTGAAAGTCGCTGAAGCCTTCCGAATTCATACCTTTATTGCTACCTCGCCAATGCACATCGCCACCAAGCTGCGCAGCACGCTGGATGAGGTGATTGAGCGCTCCATCTATATGGTGAAACGCGCCCGTAATTACACCGATGACGTTGAATTCTCGTGTGAAGACGCAGGCCGTACGCCAATCGAAGATTTGGCCCGTGTGGTTGAAGCGGCTATCCGTGCCGGTGCCACCACTATCAACATCCCGGACACCGTCGGCTACACCATGCCGTTCGAGTTCTCCAACATCATTACCGGGCTGTATGAGCGCGTGCCTAACATTGATAAAGCGATTATCTCCGTTCACACCCATGACGATTTGGGCCTGGCGGTGGGTAACGCGATTGCAGCCGTCCACGCCGGTGCGCGTCAGGTTGAAGGTGCCATGAACGGTATCGGTGAGCGCGCGGGTAACTGTTCGCTGGAAGAAGTGATCATGGCGATCAAAGTGCGCAAAGACATCATGAATGTGCAGACCCGCATTAATCACCACGAAATCTGGCGCACCAGCCAGACCGTCAGCCAGATTTGCAACATGCCGGTCCCGGCGAACAAAGCGATTGTGGGTACGGGTGCCTTCGCCCACTCCTCTGGGATCCACCAGGATGGCGTGCTGAAGAACCGCGAAAACTACGAGATCATGACCCCGGAATCCATCGGTCTGAATCAGGTGCAGTTGAACCTGACCTCCCGCTCTGGCCGCGCCGCGGTAAAACACCGCATGGAAGAGATGGGTTATAAAGAGACTGATTACAACATGGATCACCTGTATGACGCCTTCCTGAAGCTGGCCGATAAGAAAGGTCAGGTCTTTGATTACGATTTGGAAGCGCTGGCGTTTATCAACAAGCAGCAGGAAGAGCCAGAGCATTTCCGTCTGGACTACTTCAGCGTGCAGTCAGGTTCAAGCGATATCGCCACCGCCTCCGTCAAGCTGGCCTGCGGCGATGAGATCAAAGCCGAAGCCGCCAACGGCAACGGTCCGGTTGATGCCATTTATCAGGCCATTAACCGCGTCACTGACTACGACGTTGAGTTGGTCAAATATGACCTGACGGCCAAAGGCCAGGGCAAAAACGCGCTGGGCCAGGTTGATATCGTGGTCAACTACAACGGTCGTCGCTTCCACGGCGTGGGTCTGGCGACCGATATAGTCGAGTCCTCCGCCAAAGCGATGGTCCACGTTCTGAACAACATCTGGCGCGCCGCCGAAGTGGAAAAAGAGTTGCAACGCAAAGCTCAGAATAAAGAGAACAATAAGGAAACCGTGTAATGTCGAAGAATTACCATATTGCTGTGTTACCGGGCGACGGAATTGGCCCTGAAGTGATGGCACAGGCGCTGAAGGTTCTGGAAGCGATCCGTACCCGTTTTGCGATGAAAATTACCACCAGCCACTACGATGTGGGCGGTATCGCCATTGATAATCACGGCACGCCGTTGCCGCAGGCGACCGTGACCGGCTGTGAGAATGCCGACGCGGTGCTGTTTGGCTCCGTGGGTGGCCCAAAGTGGGAACACCTGCCGCCGGCTGAGCAGCCTGAGCGCGGCGCGCTGCTGCCGTTGCGTAAACATTTCAAGCTGTTCAGCAACCTGCGTCCGGCGAAGCTGTACCAGGGGCTGGAAGAGTTTTGCCCGCTGCGCGCCGATATCGCTGCCAACGGTTTCGACATTCTGTGCGTGCGCGAGCTGACCGGCGGCATCTACTTTGGTCAGCCGAAAGGCCGCGAAGGCAGCGGTCAGCACGAAAAAGCCTTTGATACCGAGGTGTATCACCGTTTTGAAATTGAACGTATCGCCCGTATCGCCTTCGAGTCTGCCCGCAAGCGCGGCCATAAAGTTACCTCGATCGATAAAGCGAACGTCCTGCAATCCTCGATCCTGTGGCGCGAAATCGTCAATGAAATCGCCCGGGAATACCCGGACGTGCAGCTGTCGCATATGTATATCGACAATGCCACCATGCAGTTGATTAAAGATCCGTCCCAGTTCGACGTGCTGCTCTGCTCCAACCTCTTCGGGGACATTCTCTCTGATGAGTGCGCGATGATCACCGGCTCGATGGGGATGCTGCCGTCCGCCAGCCTGAATGAAGAAGGCTTTGGCCTGTACGAACCGGCAGGCGGTTCAGCCCCGGATATCGCGGGCAAGAACATTGCTAACCCGATCGCACAGATCCTCTCCCTGGCGCTGCTGCTGCGCTACAGCCTGGATGCTAACGACGCGGCGACGGCGATTGAAGACGCCATCAACCGTGCGCTGGAAGAAGGCATTCGCACCGGGGATTTGGCCCGTGGCGCTGCTGCTGTTACTACCGATGAAATGGGTGACATCATCGCCCGCTATGTCGCTGAAGGGGTGTAATCATGGCGAAGACGTTGTACGAAAAGTTGTTTGATGCGCACGTGGTCTTCGAAGCGCCGAACGAAACCCCACTGCTCTATATTGACCGTCACCTGGTGCATGAAGTGACCTCGCCGCAGGCGTTTGATGGCCTGCGCGCGCATCATCGTCCAGTGCGTCAGCCAGGCAAAACCTTTGCGACGATGGACCATAACGTCTCGACGCAGACTAAAGACATCAACGCCTCCGGTGAGATGGCGCGCATTCAGATGCAGGAGCTGATCAAGAACTGCAACGAGTTTGGCGTAGAACTGTACGACCTGAACCACCCGTATCAGGGCATTGTCCACGTGATGGGGCCAGAGCAGGGCATCACCCTGCCGGGCATGACCATCGTCTGCGGCGACTCTCATACCGCCACCCATGGCGCCTTTGGCGCGCTGGCGTTCGGGATTGGTACCTCAGAAGTGGAACACGTGCTGGCGACGCAGACCCTGAAGCAGGGCCGCGCGAAGACCATGAAGATTGAAGTCACCGGCCAGGCCGCACCAGGCATCACCGCCAAAGATATCGTGCTGGCGATCATCGGTAAAACCGGCAGCGCTGGCGGTACCGGTCACGTGGTGGAGTTCTGCGGCAGTGCGATCCAGGCTCTGAGCATGGAAGGCCGTATGACCCTGTGCAACATGGCCATTGAGATGGGTGCCAAAGCCGGTCTGGTCGCCCCGGATGAGATCACCTTCGCCTATGTGAAGGATCGTCTGCACGCTCCGAAAGGCCAGCACTACGACGATGCAGTCGCTTACTGGAAAACCCTGAAAACGGACGAAGGCGCGCAGTTTGACACCGTGGTGACCCTGCAGGCCGAGGCCATCGCGCCGCAGGTGACCTGGGGCACTAACCCCGGCCAGGTGATCTCCGTTAACGACAGCATTCCTGACCCGGCCTCGTTCGTCGATCCGGTTGAGCGTGCCAGCGCAGAAAAAGCGCTGGCCTATATGGGGCTGAAACCGGGCGTGCCTTTGACCGACGTGGCGATTGATAAAGTGTTTATCGGCTCCTGCACCAACTCGCGTATCGAAGATTTGCGCGCGGCGGCAGAAGTGGCGAAAGGCCGTAAAGTGGCCCCGGGGGTACAGGCGCTGGTGGTACCCGGCTCCGGCCCGGTAAAAGCCCAGGCGGAAGCCGAAGGACTGGATAAGATTTTCATTGAAGCAGGTTTTGAATGGCGTCTGCCTGGTTGCTCCATGTGTCTGGCCATGAATAACGACCGCCTGAACCCGGGCGAGCGCTGTGCCTCCACCAGCAACCGTAACTTTGAAGGCCGTCAGGGCCGCGGTGGGCGCACTCATCTGGTCAGCCCGGCGATGGCCGCCGCTGCGGCAGTCACCGGCCATTTTGCCGATATTCGCAGCCTGAAATAAGGAGACCATCATGGCAGAGAAATTTACCCAACATACTGGCCTGGTGGTCCCACTGGACGCGGCCAACGTCGATACCGACGCCATTATCCCGAAGCAGTTTTTGCAGAAGGTCACCCGCACCGGTTTTGGCGCCCATCTGTTTAACGACTGGCGTTTTCTGGATGACAAAGGCGAAGTGCCGAATCCGGAATTCGTGTTGAACTTCCCTGAGTTCAAAGGCGCGTCGATCCTGCTGGCGCGGGAAAACTTCGGCTGCGGCTCCTCCCGTGAGCACGCCCCCTGGGCCCTGACCGACTACGGTTTCAAAGTGGTGATTGCACCGAGCTTTGCCGATATCTTCTACGGCAACAGCTTTAACAACCAGCTGCTGCCGGTGACCTTAAGCGATGAGCAGGTCGACGAGCTGTTTGCGCTGGTGCAGAGCCAGCCGGGGATTCGCTTTGTGGTTGATCTGGAAGCACAGGAAGTGAAAGCCGGGGATAAAACCTATAGCTTTAACATCGATGCGTTCCGTCGCCACTGCATGATTAACGGCCTGGACAGCATCGGGCTGACGCTGCAGCACGAAGACGCGATTGCGGCCTACGAGAATAAACAGCCGGCCTTTATGAGTTAATTTAATGGCCCGCAAAGCGGGCCATTAAAAAGGTGCCTGAGCCAACCAACCCCTCTGGAAAGGCGGGGAAAGATTTCCCCGTCCTCGCCTTAACGTTTCACTTCACAAGCTAACACTGCCGCCAGCTCTGTATGGTCCTGTCTGAATCGCAGCTCACACAGTGAGTCGCGAACCATCCAGGTGAAGATCAATAACGTCATACAGATCATCAACAAACCTAACAGCAGAGTACGTTTTGGCATTCCAGCCTCCTTATTGCTTTCCAGCGATGAAGAGGCTACCCTCATAGGGTCAAGTATGTTTGTTGGGTAGCCTCACATTGTACTGACCCCCAAAAGTTGGACAGAATAATCGAGGCATCTCAGAAAGAGTCCATGGAATACATGGGCTCTTTTTTGTTTCCTGCAAAAGCTAAATAAATCCTTCCACAGCCAAATTATCCATTCAGCTGCTTCTTACTCCATGCATTTCCCTGACTCTGCAATTACCTGTACTGCACCAGTTAGTTGAGCAAGATCCGAATCTGGTTATTCAGATCTTAGGTGAAGAAAAGATTAATTGATGTATGTAGAGCATTTTTCCATGCACCGCATGTGCGCTTCTATCACTCCGAGGTAGTCACATCTATACATATGCCCAACATCTACCTATACTTTGCATATGCTTTAAGGCTAACCTATCAGGAGAAATACTATGAGAACCGTATCGATATTTAAAAACGGCAATAATCGTGCTATCCGTCTGCCCCGAGACCTGGATTTTGAGGGAGTGAGTGAACTGGAGATCGTCCGGGAAGGTGATAGCATCATCCTTCGTCCCGTTCGCCCAACATGGGGTTCGTTTACTCAGCTCGAAAAAGCCGATTCAGACTTTATGGCCGAGCGCGGTGATGTTGTCAGCGATGAAGGACGGTTTGACCTGTGATCAAGACCTATATGCTGGACACCAACATTTGCTCGTTCATCATGCGTGAGCAGCCGGAAGCTGTCATTAAACGGCTGGAGCAGGCAGTGCTGCGGAATCACCGCATCGTGGTTTCGGCCATTACTTATGCAGAGATGCGTTTCGGTGCGATCGGAAAGAAGGCATCTCCCCGCCACGGCCTGCTTGTCGAAGCTTTCTGCGCCCGCCTCGATGCAATCCTCGCCTGGGACCGCGCCGCGGTGGACGCAACCACGGAGATTAAAGCCGCGCTGACTGCGGCCGGGACGCCAATCGGTCCGAACGACATGGCGATTGCCGGGCATGCCATCGCCGCCGGTGCCGTACTGGTGACGAACAACGTGAGAGAGTTTGAGCGTGTGCCTGGCCTGATCCTGGAAGACTGGGCTAATTGACGGCAGAAAGAATCCTGAAAAATTGTAACGTCCGCTTTGTGCCAAAAGCGGAAGTAGCTAACAGTACTTAGTGTTGATCAACGGGAAGCTGGTCAACTCCATTACTAACTGATCGTTGTATCTAATATTGGGGCAGGCCGGGCCGGACTGTGCAAGCTGCTTAACAAATTTCGTTGAGAACACTTATTCCTGTTGTTAGTTATTCTCCTACCGAAATTGTTCTTCCAATTTCATTAACTATCGCCTCCTTGCATTGCATGAGTTCTTTCCGATAAAAGGTTTCATGTTTATGGAAACGTGCCGCTGGAACTAATAATGAGATAGAAAAACGACCAAAAAGTGTGTCTAACGCTACTGCTATCGTGCAGACGCCCTCAAGAGTTTCACCCAGATCTATAGCCAGCCCATTAGCACGAACATCGGCGATCAGCTCCAGAAGCTGTGGAAGAGTTTTAACTGTCATTCCGGTTAGATCTTCATAGGCATCGCCTACCAGTATGCGGACATCTTCATCACTTTCCATAGCCAGTAACACCCGACCGCCGGAAGTACTGTAGAGCGGCAAATTAAGTCCAATACGAGGTACAACACGTAATTCACGGGATGCTACAACGTAATGGACGATTGCCAGCTGGGTACCACTGGCACGTGCCAGGGTCACTGTTTCATTAATATTGGCCGAAAGCTGCTCCAGGAAGGGACGTACAAGATCCACTACATCGCTGTGCACACTGGAAATAAGTTTGAGTAGTGCTGGTCCCAGACGCAGACCACCTACACCGCTGCTACGCACAAGTTGAGCACTGTCTAAGGCCGCGACAATACGCTGCACCGTTGAACGAGGGAGAGCAACCTCCTGCGCAATTTCCCCCAGACTCATGCCGCCAGGGTGTTTACCCAGCACATTCAAAATTGCAGCTGCGCGGGCGATAACCTGAATCCCGCCGGGTTTTTCATCCTCAAAGCTTGAAGCATTAACGGCCATATAGAGCTCCTTATTGTCCGGTGACGGGCAGCCTGTTACCTCAGTTCATGTATTAATTATCACATTGCAACGGACGCTCTCGCAATGTAAGATGCCACACTGTACCACAATACGGTACACCGTACCGATTTAATGCACGAGAACATTGTATGAATGCACAGCGTTCTACCCCACCCTCGACCCCTTTTACCTGGCGCCTTGCATTGGGGTTTGTGGGGGTACTGATTGCAGCCTTGACCTCTGGGCTTAATGGTCGGGTTATAGATATAGCGCTTGCAGATGTGCGTGCCGGAGTTGGCGTGACTTATGATCAAGCCAGTTGGTTCACATCTGCCTACCAGGCCGCGGAAGTAGTGGCGATGATGATCGCACCATGGTTTGCTGTGACTTTTTCGCTGCGTAAATTGGCTCTTGGTTGCGCTGGCGGTTTTATGGTTTGCGGCATACTTTTACCCTTACTACCGAACGCGCAGTTGTTTATTCTCTTGCGAACGATACAGGGCCTGTTTAGCGGCGCACTTCCTCCCTTACTCATGACTGTGGCGCTACGTTTTCTGCCACCATCTATAAAACTTTATGGACTGGGAGCTTATGCTCTGACTGCGACTTTTGGTCCAAATGTGGCACCTTCACTGGCGGCATTCTGGACAGATGAAGTGAGCTGGATGTTCATGTTCTGGCAAGTGGTCCCCGCCATTTTGATTTCGATGATATTTATTGGCTGGGGTTTGCCGCAGGACCCGATTTATCTCGACCGATTTAAACAGATCGACCTGTTCGGTATGCTTACCGGCTGTTCTGGTATGGCGTTTTTAATAATCGCCATCACTCAGGGTGGACGTCTGGACTGGTTTGAATCGCCGTTATTTAATTGTCTGTTATCCAGCGCCATCGTGTGCCTGGTGATTTTTCTGATTAATGAATGGTTTCATCCCCTCCCTTTGTTCAAATTACAGATGCTGGAGAGAAGTAACTTTTCATATGGCCTGATGGCGCTCGCTGTAGTATTGGTACTGGCGCTGGCTGGCTCGGCTTTGCCGTCCAATTTCTTTGGCAAAGTAGAGGGCTTTCGAACAGCGCAATTTGCGCCGCTGGCTTTGACCATTGGGCTCCCTCAGTTAATTATCACCCCACTTGTTGCCGCACTGCTTAGTCTGCGCTGGGTTGATTGTCGCTGGCTGATAGCTTTCGGGATTGCTCTGATGATTTTCGCCAGCCTGATGGGTATGCAGATAACCAGCGACTGGGCACGCCAGAATTTCTGGGCCATACAGGTTCTGCAGGCGATTGGATTACCGTCAATTATTTTACCGTTGCTTATGAGCGCAACCAGCGTTGTGGCTCCCCCGGAAGGACATTATGCCTCTGCTATGTTCAATACCGTACGGGGTTTTTCAAGCATCGCTGCTGGCGTTTTAGTGGAATGGTTTATAAACCACAGAGAACAATTTCATTCTAATGTTCTGGTCAATAACGTAGCCAACCGCCCATGGTTGATATCGACACCGGCCAGTGAGCAGGCCAGCAGTAACATCCCTTTATTACACGACGGCAGCATCAGCAACACCGAGAACATCGCGGGATTTATCACCTTATTGAAACATCAGGCAATTGTTCTGAGTCTGGGCGACAGCTATCTGCTGATGACTGGCTTTGCCGTCCTTCTGTTATTGCTCACCGTCTGGCTACCAAAACGTGTCTGGCCGCCCCAGACACGCTTTCAACCTGCCATGACAAAATAGAGGTGGTTAAATGAAATTTACTGTATCCAGAAGAACGATTCTGCTCAGCGGATCATTAATCCTGATGTTGACGATGATATTTTTCGTCTGGTCGACAATGCTGAAAAATGATACCCGTACCAATGATGCCTATGTAAATGCGGATTACACACTGGTAGCACCAAAAGTCTCGGGTTATATCAAAAATATCTATGTGGCAGATAACCAACGCGTTAAAGCAGGGCAAACACTGGCCATGCTGGATGACCGTGACTACAAAATAGCGCTTGAAATGGCGCAAGCTAATTTGCAGCTTAGTGAAGCAAAACACCTGAGCAGCCTTGCACAACTGGAGCAGCAACAATCCATTATTGCCCAGACAAAAGCGACCCTTTTAGCCAGTCAGGCGTCGGCGCAGTACGCCAGTCAGAACGCTGAACGTTTTAACAAGCTTTATCAAAGAGGTACCGTCGCTGCGGACGATCAACAAAAAGCCCATTCAACGCAGCGTTCTGCATCCGCAGTCGTTCGTCAGAACGAAGCTGCTCTGACCTCAGCAGAAAAACAGGTAGGCGTGTTGAGGGCTGCATTACGTCAGGCGGAAGCCGATGTTGCAGTCGCGCAGGCGAAAGTCAGTCAGGCGAGGCTTAATCTTTCTTATACGCGTATTGTTGCACCAGTCGATGGGATGGTAGGCCAGCGTTCGGTGCGCATCGGTGCCTACGTTAATGCAGGGACACGTCTGCTGGCCGTGGTTCCGCTACATCAAACTTACATCACTGCCAATTATCTTGAAACACAGCTGGCAAATGTTCAGCAGGGGCAGAAGGTCTTAATTAAAATTGATGCCATGCCTGGCAAAAAGTTTACTGGACATGTCGATAGTATCGCTCCTGCAACCGGCGCAACGTTTTCAGCCATCCAGCCAGACAATGCAACGGGTAACTTTACTAAAGTCGTCCAGCGTTTACCGGTGAAAATAGTGCTGGATGGTAATCAACCCGATGCAAAATTATTGCGCGTCGGGATGTCAGCCGTTCCTGAAATTGAGGTCCGCTAATATTCCAGATATACTTAAAAAACCGCTTTATTTTTGAACGCCTGGCTTATAACCGGTGTTCCCGTTATCTATACATAATTTCCTGTAGGAAATAAAGGGCACTGACACCAGGCTAACTTCATGTTACTAACGCATGTACCATCACGATCATATTTAGTCGACCCTCATTTACAGAGAGTGATCGACTAAATTTTTTTCAGGCAACAATACTGGTAAACAATAGGTTATTCTTCACGCCTGGCTATCAAAATACTTAATGCTGCATAAGCGCCAGTGTTTTTTCCTTAACCCGCTGCAAAATTTTCTTCGCCTCTTCGGTTGAACGAATATTGGTGTATCCAATGACTAATCCATAACGTTTTTGTGTCTGCGCATACCAGCTCGAGAGTGGCCGGACGTAAAGCTCGTGCTGTGTCCATAATGCAGCTAATGCAGTATCTTCAATGCCACGTTGCTGGAAGGCAACAATATGCATCCCGCCATCTGTAAGCTCAAATTCAAATAACCCTGGAAAGGTCGTTTCAATTGCTTCAAGCATCATGCGACGCCGCTGCTGGTAGAGTAAGCGCATCTTTTTTATATGCCGGTAGAAGTGCCCTTCACTAAGGAATTGTGCAAGGATTTTTTGCGGTAGTAATGGCAGGCCCGTTTCAAGGATTTCGCCCAGTTCACTGAAACGGGCTACCGTCTCCTGTGGTATTACCATATAGCCGATACGCATAGCTGGCATTATCGTTTTACTAAACGTACCGGTATAAATAACCCGGTCATGCATATCGAGACTTTTCAACGCCGGGATTACTTTTCGTGTGTAATGAAACTCTCCGTCGTAATCATCTTCGATTATCCAGCTACTGTTTTGCTGTGCCCAGGCCAGCAGCTGATGCTTACGCGGTAATGAAAGGCTAACTGCGAGCGGACTTTGATGAGTGGGTGTAACGATAGCGAAGCGTGCATCATTGTGATAGCGCTGAAGAAAATCAACATCCATGCCCTGCCGATCAACAGGTATATAGTGCAGATTGGATGCCATTCGCTTCAATAATTGCTGACCATAAAAGTAGCCAGGATCTTCAAACAGCACTTTATCGTCAGGCTGTGCAAGCACCGACAGAATTAACCGTAAGTTGGCCCGATAGCCGCTGGTAACAAAGATTTGCTCCGGTCGGCAATTCAGTCCTCTTGAAATATTGAGATAACTTGAAATGGCCTCACGTAGCGGCTGAAAGCCCATTACCGGGGGCATGAGCATTTCTTCTGGACGAAGACTTCGCGCCGCTTTTCCCGATATTAGTAACCATTTTTTATGGGGAAATTCATCCAGGGCAGGGATTCCGAGCCTCAGATCACCCTTCCTTTCAGTAACCTGAGGATTAAGTGAACAAGACGATACAGCGTTGTCTGCGCTGACCGTTGAAGTCAGCCTGAGCTCCGGATTTATATAGGTCCCCTTTGCCCCCAGACTCACGAAATAGCCTTCTCCAATAAGAATTTCATACGCGGTTTCTACCGTTTTTCGCGCTACCTGCAACTCGCTTGCTAGCGAACGAATCGAGGGAACGCGCGCTCCCGGTTTCAGAAGACCATCCTGAATCTGCTGACGATAGCGGGCATAAATCTCTTTGTACCCCATTAAATGCACCTTTAGATGTCCTACCAATTAAGTCCAATAATGGCCCTTTTTAACAAGACATACAAGATTAAGATATGGCTATTAACTAAGCCACTCAATATGAGGCGTCATGAAGATTGAACATTACGACACCGCTACTGACCTTGCCCATTGCTTTGCGCTGATGCGGGAACTACGCAGCAAACTGACGAATGAGAAACAATTTATCGCCCAGGTACAGCGCCAGCAGGCGCAAGGCTATCGGCTTGCAGGACTGGAGCAGGATGGCAAACCAATAGCGCTGGCCGGTTATCGACTGCTCGAAAATTTTATTCACGGGCAATTCTGTTACGTCGACGATCTGGTAACAGTGAGCGAGGCTCGCGGTCAGGGCATGGGTGCAACGCTGTTGAATCACTTAGCGGTAATCGCACGTGAATACGGTTGTGGTCAGATGGTCCTTGATACCGCAATTAGTAATTCAGGAGCCCAGACATTTTATCAGCGTGTCGGATACACCACCCTCGGCCTGCACTTTTATCGCGATCTCACCTGAGGAAAAAAATGATGAAACTGCTTCACATTAAAGTCAGTCCGGATTTATCAGGATCGGCATCCCGCGCGGCGTCTGAACGCCTGGTAGAAAAATTACGCGCGCATCATGCCGAGCTTGAAGAATCAGTTCTGGACCTGGCTCAACGGCCGCTACCACATCTTGATGCATTTACCATTGCTGCTTTTTTTACCCCACCAGACCTACGCAGTGAAGCTCAGCTCACCGCTATTAAGACTTCGGAACAACTGGTAGATCAGCTTTTTGATTGTGACACACTGGTTATCTCATCACCGATGTGGAACCTCGGCCTGCCTTCCGTGCTGAAGGCCTGGTTCGATCATATAACCCGCGCCGGACGAACTTTCGCCTTTACGCCAGAGGGCAAAAAAATAGGGCTAGTCAGCGGCAAAAAAGTGTATTGCGTTGTCGCCAGCGGCAGCGTATTTGCCCACGGTCCATTTGTAGCAGATGACCAGTTCACGCCCTACATTCGCGTAGCGCTTGAATATATTGGCATTACCGACGTGCAATTTATTCGGGTAGACGGCACGCATGACCCCGTCGCTCGTACTACAGCGTTACCTCATGCACTGCAAACCATTGATCGTTTATTTTAAAAAGAGGATTACAATATGTCGTCACGTGTGAATCATTTTAAAACCATTCCTGCACTGGCTAAAACACTTGCCGATGCTTCTATGGCATTAGGAAAAATCTCACTGGATAAAAAACTTAAGCACTTAGTGGATATCCGTGCCTCACAGCTGAATCATTGTGCGTTTTGTCTGGATATGCATGTTAAAGAAGCAAAAATGCATGGGGAGCGTGAACTGCGTCTTTATCACGTTGCAATCTGGCGGGAATCGCCATTGTTCAGCGCCAAAGAGAAAGCTGCTCTGGCACTGACTGAAGCGTTGACACACATTGGTGATAATGGTGTAAGCGAAGCGCTTTACAGCGAATTGCGCGAACATTTCTCTGAAGTGGAAGTATCAGAGTTAACATTCACCATTGCTGTAATCAACGCCTGGAATCGTCTCCAGATTTTATCACAGATGGCACCAGGATCGATGGATAGCGCTTACGGTCTGGATCGTGCTGAATTACATTAATAAATGTCCGTCAACAACACTTCTTGTTGGCGGCTTTATTTTTTAATTATAAGCTTACATATGTTGTAATAATCGCACACGAATAGTATTCATAGTGTATTTTTAGCCTAATATTATACATTCTTAAAAGAATATTAAGATCGATTATATTCATCGTTAGCTGTTAAAAAAGTAAAAACCGCCTTTCGGCGGTTTTTACTTTGGGGGAAATGAGTAACCAATCGCGAGAAGAAAACGAATGGTAATTTATGCCCTGGCCAGCGGCTTCATTCGAAAGCTGACGCCCATACGATTAAGTGCATTCATTGTTGCAATAACGATGGTCAAATCGACCAAATCTTTTTCACCAAATACTGAAAGTGCTGCAGAATACGCTTCATCCGAAGCATGTGTCTCACTTACTCGGGTAACTTCTTCAGCCCATGCCAGTGCCGCTTGCTCCAGATCCGAGAATAAATATGTAGCCTCCTCCCATACGGGAATCAAAACTATTTTCTCTACCGACATGCCACACTTCATAAGATCGCGGGTGTGAATATCAATACAATGCGCGCAGCCATTAATCTGAGATACTCTTAAAAAAACCAAATGTATTAACTCTTCCGGGAGATTTGTTCCTGTTGTGGCGAAATGATGCAGAGTTCCCAGTGCCTTTGAGCCTTCTGCAGATACCTGGAACCAATTTGGACGTTTCATTTGCTTTCCTTTAGAAAGTGTTATTTGATTGATTTATCTACGGAAATATGCCTCGCCTTCTTAAGAAGGGTTACTGATGGATACTTCAGTGTTAAGTCATCATAATCAAAATTGACATATAAAAAAGACACAAAGGAGAGGAAAACGCGTAGGACATGATAAAAATGGAATACCATGAAACTAATATGGGTTTAACTTTGATTCAACAATGATGATTGTTTGAATGGCCAGTTTTAGTCTTTATGCAGAAATGGCACCTGAGGGTGTGACTTAGTGAAGGCCTTCATCATTATGGTAAAAAAGGTGGAGGATACATTGTCGGAACATTCTTTCTTCTGGCTGAACTGACGATTACTAGCAGGTTTAAGCCTGGCTATCCCAAACGACAATCGACGTTCCCAGGGAAGAAATGTTTAATTCATATGTAATGAAATTCGTTCTGCACGTCTACCTCTCGCTCATTGCCGACCTTCAACTCAACTGCCTTGTCCGCTTCGTGCCAGAAGCGGACATAACATATAACTAAATGAGTCAGTCCTCAGAAAATTGGTTTACGTTACAAAGTATTTAGCGCTTACCATTAAGCATACGGTTGCCGCCATTGCCTGACATGTTCGATCAGGGCGCGTAGTTTTGGCGCTATATTCCGGCGTTGAGGAAAATACAGATAAAAGCCAGGAAAATAGGGAAGAAAATCATCAAGCATTGAAACAAGTTGACCATTTTCAATATACGGCCTGAATGTTTCCTCAGGGGCAAATGTTATACCTCCACCGGCAAGAGCCAGCCTCAGCATGAGACGCAGGTCATTAGTTGTTATTCGCGGTTCTACCGCCACGTCGAAAGCTCTCCCGTTCTCCTCAAATTCCCAGCGATAAGGAGCAACATCCGGGGAAGGACGCCAGCCGATACACTGATGATATACAAGCTCACGCGGATGAAGAGGGGCGCTACTAGCAGTGAGATAGGATGGGGACGCAACCACCATTTCACGTTGCTTTTCTGTAAGCGGGACGGCAATCATATCCTTCTCGATCACATCTCCGAGCCTTACCCCAGCATCATAACCAGCGGCCACAATATCAAATTCCTCATCTGTCACGACAATATCGATCGTCACGGCTGGATTAGCAGCCGCAAACGAGGCGATCAGCGGACCTGAAAGAAACTCTTCAGCTATGGAGGTCACCGCGATCCTCAGAAGTCCACGTGGCGTGCTGTCGGATGCAATATCTTCGAACGCAGCTTCAATGCTGGATAAAGATAATGACAGGGATGTACGCAGTCGTTCTCCCGCTTCAGTCAGGTTTACTGAACGTGTTGTCCGCATTACCAGCATTGTGCCGAAAGTATCCTCAAGCCGCCGTATTCCCTGACTAACCGCCGAGCGCGTAACCCCCAGCCGGGCTGCGGCTATGGTGAAATTACGCTCTTCAGCAACCGCGATAAAAATAGGTAAAAGATTGAGATCAATTTTCATTGTTTAATTCTGCTAACCACTGAGTCCAGTAAAAGCAGGATACTGGAACTAATCATAAAGTTCTATCATCTCTCTGAACTCAACTGAAGGAGCACATCATGGATAAAGTTATATTAATTACCGGCGCGTCAAGTGGCATTGGGGAAGGCATTGCCAGAGAGCTTGGAAAGGCAGGTGCGAAAGTGCTATTAGGGGCGCGCAGACTGGATCGTATCGAAGCCATTGCAGCAGAAATCCGCAGCGCCGACGGTATGGCTGAAGCGCGTGAGCTGGATGTCACAAATAGACTGTCCATGGCTCATTTCGTGCAGTCAGCGCTTGATAACTGGGGGCGTGTTGACGTTCTGATTAACAATGCGGGCATCATGCCACTTTCACCGCTTGCGGCCGGCAAACAGGATGAATGGGAACGTACGATTGACGTTAACATCAAGGGCGTGCTGTGGGGAATTGGGGCTGTGCTTCCAGTGATGGAAGCTCAGGGTTCTGGTCAGATAATTAACCTTGGCTCTATCGGTGCCCTTTCAGTTGTGCCTACAGCTGCCGTCTATTGCGCCTCTAAGTTCGCAGTACGCGCTATTTCCGATGGTTTACGACAGGAAAGCTCGAAAATCCGCGTGACCTGCGTTAATCCCGGCGTTGTAGAAAGTGAACTCGCCTCAACCATCACCCATGCGGAAACCATGGCGGTGATGGATGCATACCGTTCTGTTGCACTTAAACCCGCTGATATTGCCCGTGCCGTACGACATGTCATTGAGGCTCCGGAAAGCGTTGATACAACAGAAATAACCATCAGACCGACAGCATCCGCAAACTAAAGCGTATGACAGCGGGATGAAGTAAATCTCTGCAATCATTATTTATTTAATGCCTCTGGAACAAGAACTGCTGATGAAATGATAACTTGCATGACAATTGTTAATTCATTACGTCATTCTTAACCGACAGCAAGACTGTATTAATTACAGAAGCCAAGCTGGCACAGGGAATAAATTTAAATTATATTATTCCCTTTTTTTTAAAAATCATCTCTTATCTATTAACAGGAAAATCACCATGAATATTATCCATCGCTTGACTGCAGCAACATTTCTGTCTTTATTATCTTTCAGCCCTATGGCCCAGATTGTTACGGCAGTAGATTCAACCATTGAGGGTGCTGAGGAAAAAATTTCCACACAGGCATCTAAAGAGGGGAAATCATATGAAATTCTTGGAGCCTCTTTTAAAAACAGGGTTTATATGACGGCAGAGTT
Source organism: Leclercia sp. AS011 (assembly GCF_037152535.1). Classification (NCBI taxonomy): domain Bacteria; kingdom Pseudomonadati; phylum Pseudomonadota; class Gammaproteobacteria; order Enterobacterales; family Enterobacteriaceae; genus Leclercia; species Leclercia sp. AS011. The sequence continues at coordinate 309,694 of NZ_JBBCMA010000002.1, read as the reverse complement.
AACCCCTGTTAATAACAAATAATACGCTCATATTCGCCGGTAATTTCTCTTAACCGGCATTACTCAAAATGAGTCGTGATTTCACATACCAATACGATAGTTTATCTCTAACAAATATACATGACATCAGGAACCATATGAAAGAACAGCATACTTATACAGGCCTCTGGATTACCAAAGATGGATTCATTTGCCATGAGCTATTACCTAATGGGCGTTACGATGAAGCACGTGGCACAAAACCTCATGCTTATCAGGGCGACTACGACATTCGTGAAAACAGGATCTACTATCAGGACGATACCGGTTTTACAGCTGATGGTACTTTTGTCAGTAATGACGAACTTCATCACGCGGGTATGGTGCTTTTCCGGTATAAATAAATAGTGCACTACCTATAGAAATTAGCAAGATAAAGCCTTGATCATCAAAAGGCACTTTGTCGACTAATAATTATTATTACTTTGCCAATGAATTGCCTGTCAAAAAGCGATAATTTTTAAAGGTGTTCAATGACAATATAGATACTTATTTATAATTCTTAAATTAACGTTATAGTAATTACTCAAGGCTGTAAAAGTTATCTCCGTAGCAGGATTTATTGCGCTCCTACACCTAGGAGGCGTTATACCTCATAGTCAGGCAGTGTCCGCTTCTCGCTCATAGCGGACATATACCCCATTCATGTCAGCCGTTGTGCAGGCTTAAGAACTGGATGGCTTCTTTAACACCATCATCAGAAATATAAATAGCCTGCGCAAGTTGATTACGCCTTGTCATCAGTTACTTTATGGTGCTTATTAACGAAAATCACCATGTCAAATTCGTAGCGGGTAGGTCTTCAGGCGGTATTCAACCGGGCTGAGGCCGTTAAATTTCAGGCTTATTCGCCGCGTGTTGTAGTACCGAATGTAATCCTCAAGAACGACCTTAAGTTCGTCGACATCGTTAAATTTACGGGTGTAAAAGCATTCTGATTTTAACGTCCCGAAAAAGCACTCAGCGCAGGCATTATCCAGACAATTCCCTTTGCGGGACATACTTTGCAGAACTCCGAACTTCCGCAACTGATACTGATACCACCGATGCCGGTATTGCCAGCCCTGATCTGAGTGAAGAACTGGCGTGCTGTCTGCGTCCATTCTGGCGAATGCCTTAATCAACATATCGTCAATCATCGGCATTGTCGGGCGTTCTGAAATACTGTAGGAAATCACTTCGTTATTGAAGAGATCGATGATTGGAGAAAGATAAAGTTTACGGCCGTTGACAGCGAACTCCGTGACGTCTGTTACCCATTTTTCATTGGGCCGGCTGGCTTTGAAGTTTCGTTGCAGGAGATTGTCAGCAGCACACCCACGTTCGTCACGCCAGGAGGTGTAGCGCTTTACTTTGATAGCTGCTTTTAGGTCAAGGCCATTCATCAGGCGTTGAACCACCTTATGGTTGATTACTCCTCCCTCTCTTCTGAGCGCCAGCGTTACCCGTCGATAGCCATAGCGGCCCTGGTTTTCATCATATATCTCGCTGATTCGACGATTTATTTCATCGTATTTTCCCGGAGACCGAAGCGCCTTGAGATGATAGTAAAACGTGCTCCGGGATATCCGGGCGGTACTCAGCAGCTGATCAAGCGGGTAATGTTGCCTTAGTTCGTCAACAACACGAACTTTATCTCTTACCGAACTAAGGCTTTCAGCTTTTGAAGATAAAGTATCTGTAATTCAAGACGTTTGACCTTCCTTTCCAGCTCATGAATCCGTTGCTCTTTTGATCGTTCCTCTGCTGCTTCAATAAGTTCAGGGTGTTCAGCCATGTAAGATACCCTTTTTGTGCCTACCTTGAGTGAGCGAAGCCCTTCTTCACCCTGCTCTTTGTACACTTTTAACCATTTGGCGACAGATGATGCACCTGCAACATTGAATTTAGTCGCGGCCTGTGTCTGAGATATCTGACCGGATAGCACCGCTTTCACAGCTTCAATTCTGATTTCAGGATCGATGGATACGCCCTTATCTCTGGGTTTTAGTCCCTCTTCACCATAAGCATCATAGGCTGCAACCCAGATTCTCACCTGGGTTCTGGGAACGTTGAAACGGGCTGAAGTTAACCGATAGCCTTCATCGCTAGCAAGATAGTGCATAACGACTTCGAGGCGTTCTTCGAGGGTATATTTACGTCCGGGCATGGGACTCTCCAGTTTGAGAGTCCAACTAAATGGGTGCAGTGCACATCAATGTTAAGTTGAGTGGGGCTTTCTTCTGTCTACCCTTCCAGCAATGCTTCAGGCAGACAGCCTCAAGCACCCGCGTGAACTCTATGCGTAATCCGTCCTGCTGTCAGAATGGGCTCTCATTTCGTGAAGCCGCCTTCCAGAATTTCACTCTCTTTTACCCGCCAGGTCAGAACCAGCGCCACCAGCGAAATCGCCGCGATAACCCAGTACACCACGTAATGACCGTAGCTTTGCGCCAGCGCGCCCTGGATAATCCCGGCCAGAATCACCCCGGTTGAAATACTGTTGGTAAACAGGGTGGTAGCTGAACCTGCACGCCCCGGCATCAGATCCTGGAACCAGAGCATGCCAATTCCGGCGACAATGCCAATAAAGACCGCGTTAAACAGCTGCAGGGCAAGTAACGCTTCGCGGCTGTGAAAGAGGATCAGCCCCAGATAAAACAGCACGCCCGCCGCTACCGCAATTACCATCATCCGCCGTTTACCAAAGTGTTTGACGTAATATCCGGCGAGGATCATCGCCGGGATTTCCAGCCCGGCGGCGGTGCCCATTAAGATCCCGGCCAGCTTGTCCGGCAAGCCCAGATCGCTGCTGATCCACAGCGGCATGTCGATGATGTACATGGTGTTGCAGGTCCACATCAGGGTAGAGGCGATAAACAGCCTGCGGACATTTTTGTTTTTCCAGCCGCTGATCTGGGTCACCGGTATCGCGCCTGCGGCGTCCACCCGGGCAACGGAGGGCAGCGCGAAGGCAATCAGGCCGAGGCTAAGGGCAAAAATAGCGGCGGCAATGGAGAACATGGCGGTAAAGCCATAGTTAAGCGCCAGCATAAAGGCCAGCGGCGGGCCGATGACCCACGCCAGCGAAAGCTGGGCCCGCATCACCGAGCTGAACATCACCACTTCCCGCGCGGAGCTGTCGGCATATTCCCGCGCCAGGGCAAACAGCTGCGGCATGGCGGTATTGGCCAGCGAAGCCAGCAGCACGCCGCAGGTGAGTAAGGTCAGATAGTGACGATTAAAGGCGAACAGCAGCGCGTTGCCGATCGCCATCGCACAGCAAAAGAGGATCAGCTTGCGGCGGTCGCCCTGGCTGTCCGATCGCTTCGCCAGCCACAGGCTGACCAGGATCCCGGCGACGGCGTTGACGGTATAAAAAATCCCCACCCAGAAGGGCTGGGCCCCCACCTCACGGCTCAGGAACAGGCTCAGGGTCGGGGCCTGCAGCGCACCGGCGACGCCCATCATAAAAGCCACCATTAAAAAGGCAGCATAAACACCGTTGAGACGGCGTCCCATCGTCATTAACCAGAGCATTACCTGTTCCCTTTAGCGCAAGTGAAAACGAAAAAAGCCAGCAGATAATACCTGCTGGCGTGGTGATTCGCACCAATACTCAGTCACACATGATCGAAGCAATTCAGCGTTCCGAGGTCGACGTTGTCACCTCCCACTGCATCAGATCTTCCAGTATTTTCAGCCGCTGCTCTGCACACCGGCGGGCCAGCCAGGACACTCCCTTTGTCGCTGAGAAGTACTGTTGGTAAAACTGATTTGCGGTAGACCTCTTCATATTCACCTCCTCGCTTCATCGAAGTGAATTATTGGCTTAATATAGGGATTAATAAATTGCTGATTTTTTGTCAGGAGTTCCTCTTTTATGCCCTCTGGTCGTCTGCAACAACAATTCATCCGCCTGTGGCAGTGCTGTGACGGCCAGACCCGGGACACCACGCTCAGCGAGCTGGCCGAGCTGCTCAGCTGCTCGCGCCGCCATATGCGCACCCTGCTCAACACCATGCAGCAGCAGGGCTGGCTGAGCTGGGAAGCCGAGGCCGGACGCGGCAAGCGATCCCGTCTGACCTTTCTCTACACCGGCCTCGCACTGCAGCAGCAGCGAGCGGAAGATCTGCTCGAGCAGGATCGCATTGAGCAGCTGGTGCAGCTGGTGGGCGACAAGGCCGCGGTGCGCCAGATGCTGGTCTCCCACCTGGGCCGCAGCTTCCGCCAGGGCAGGCATATCCTGCGGGTGCTCTATTATCGTCCGATGAAAAACCTGTTGCCGGGCAGCGCGTTACGACGCTCTGAAACCCACATGGCGCGGCAAATCTTCAGCGGTCTGACGCGCATAAATGAGGAAAATGGGGAACTGGAAGCGGACATTGCCCACCACTGGCAGCAACTTTCCCCGCTGCACTGGCGCTTTTTCGTGCGCCCCGGCATCCATTTCCATCACGGACGCGAGCTGGAGATGACCGACGTCATTGCCTCGCTGCAGCGCGCCCGCGAACTGCCTCTCTATTCGCACATCACCCGGATCCAGTCCCCCACCGCCTGGACGCTGGATATCGAGCTTTCACAGCCCGACCGCTGGCTGCCGTGGCTGCTGGGGTATGTCCCTTCGATGATCCTGCCGCGCGAGTGGGAAACCATGCACAACTTTGCCAGCCTGCCGGTAGGCACCGGGCCGTACGCGGTTTCCCGCAACAACAGTAACCAGCTCAAGATCCGCGCCTTCGATGACTACTTTGGCTACCGGGCGCTGATTGACGAGGTCAACGTCTGGGTTCTGCCGGATATCAACGAAGAGCTGAGCGTCGGCCTGACGCTGGAGGGCCCCACCGAGGGGGAAAAGGCGGTGGAGAGCCGCCTTGAAGAGGGCTGTTACTATCTGCTGTTCGACAACCGTTCCCACCGTGGAGCCAGCGCCGAGGTGCGTCAGTGGGTAAGCCGGATCCTCTCCCCGGCCAACCTGATCTATCAGGCCGAGGAGGTGTATCAGTCCTACTGGTTCCCGGCCTATGGCCTGCTGCCGCGCTGGCACCACGCAAGACCAGGACGCGGCGACAAACCGGCCGGGCTGGAGAGCCTTACTCTGACCTTCTACCGCGAGCATATCGAACATCGGGTGATCGCCAGAATGATGAGCGAACTGCTGGCCGCCGAGAATGTGACGTTAAACATTCAGGAGGTCAGCTATGAGGAGTGGCATCGCGGCGAGACGGTAAGCGACATCTGGCTCAACAGCGTCAACTTCACTCTACCGCTCGACTTTTCCCTGTTCTCGCATCTGTATGAAGTCCCGCTCCTGCAGCACTGCATTCCTCGCGACTGGCAGCAGGACGCCGCCGAGTGGCGCGCGGGGGAGATGAATCTTGCCGTCTGGTGTCAGCAGCTATTGTCGCAGCAGGCGATCGTTCCGCTGATCCACCACTGGCTGATGATCCAGGGACAGCGCAGTATGCGCGGCTTACGCATGAATACTCTGGGCTGGTTTGACTTTAAATCCGCGTGGTTTGCGCCGCCGGAACCATAATACTTTCGTAATATTCACCAAATCATTACAATACCGCCGTTCTCAACGGGGTGCTGCGCGCGAGCGTGTGCTGAGAAAATACCCGTCGAACCTGATCCGGATAACGCCGGCGAAGGGATTTGAGGCTGTCGCTCAAAATCCTTTGCCACTCTCACATACAGAGGTGCAAAGTGTTCAAAACTGTTCTTCCCCTGCTGGCGCTGGTTGCGCTGCCTGCATTTGCCAGTCCTGTCCTGACGGTCTACACCTATGACTCCTTCGCTGCCGACTGGGGCCCTGGCCCGGCGGTCAAAAAAGCCTTCGAAGCCGACTGTAACTGCGAGCTGAAATTCGTGGCGCTGGAAGATGGCGTCTCCCTGCTCAATCGCCTGCGTATGGAAGGCAAGAACAGCAAAGCCGACGTGGTGCTGGGTCTGGATAACAACCTGCTGGAAGCGGCGACGCAAACCGGGCTGTTTGCCAAAAGCGGCGTGGCGACCGATGCGGTTAACGTGCCTGGCGGCTGGAAAAGCGACACCTTTGTGCCCTTCGATTACGGCTACTTCGCCTTCGTGTATGACAAAAACAAGCTGAAAAACCCGCCGAAGAGCCTGAAAGAGCTGGTTGAGAGCGATCAGAAGTGGCGCGTGATCTACGAAGATCCACGCACCAGCACCCCGGGGCTGGGTCTGCTGCTGTGGATGCAAAAAGTGTATGGCGATAAGACGCCGGAAGCCTGGCAGAAGCTGGCCGCCAAAACCGTCACCGTCACCAAAGGCTGGAGCGAGGCCTACGGGCTGTTCCTGAAAGGGGAAAGCGACCTGGTGCTGAGCTATACCACCTCTCCGGCGTATCACATTATTTCGGAGAAAAAAGAGAACTACGCCGCCGCTGATTTTGCCGAAGGTCACTACCTGCAGGTGGAAGTCGCCGCCCGCACCGCCGCCAGCAAACAGCCGGAACTGGCGGAGAAGTTCCTGAAATTTATGGTCTCCCCGTCGTTCCAGAACACCATCCCGACCGGTAACTGGATGTACCCGGTCACCAACGTGGCGTTACCTGCCGGGTTCGACACTCTGGTGAAACCGCAAACCGCGCTGGAATTCTCCCCGCAGGAAGTCGCCGGGAAACGTGCCGCCTGGGTCAGTGAATGGCAACGCGCCGTCAGCCGCTGATCGCCGGTTGGTTACTCCCGGGGCTGATAGCCGCCATCCTGATGGTGGCGGTCGCCCTGGGGGCATTTCTGGCGCTGTGGTTTAACGCGCCCGCCACCGACGTCAAGGCGCTGCTGCACGACAGCTATCTGTGGCACGTCATCCGCTTCTCGTTCTGGCAGGCGTTTCTTTCCGCCCTGCTCTCCGTGGTGCCGGCAATTTTTCTGGCCCGCGCCCTCTACCGGCGGCGTTTCCCCGGACGGCAGGCGCTGCTGCGCCTGTGCGCCATGACCCTGATCCTGCCGGTGCTGGTAGCGATATTTGGCATTCTCAGCGTCTACGGGCGTCAGGGCTGGCTTGCCGCGCTCTGTCAGGCGCTGGGGCTGGAGTGGACCTTCTCGCCCTATGGCCTGCAGGGCATTCTGCTGGCGCACGTCTTTTTCAACATGCCAATGGCAACGCGGCTGTTGCTGCAGGCGCTGGAGAATATCCCCGGCGAGCAGCGCCAGCTCGCCGCCCAGCTCGGGATGCGCGGCGGAGCCTTCTTCCGCTTCGTGGAGTGGCCCTGGCTGCGCCGACAAATTCCTCCCGTCGCGGCGCTCATTTTTATGCTCTGCTTTGCCAGCTTTGCCATCGTGCTCTCGCTGGGCGGTGGGCCGCAGGCTACCACCATTGAACTCGCCATCTATCAGGCCCTGAGCTATGACTACGATCCGGGCCGCGCGGCACTGCTGGCGATGGTGCAGATGTTCTGCTGCCTGGGGCTGGTGATGCTGAGCCAGCGGCTGGGTAAAGCCATCCCCGTGGGCAACAGCCAGCTTGCCGCCTGGCGCGATCCGCAGGACAGCCTGCGCAGCCGCCTGACCGACGGCCTGCTGATCGCCCTCGCCCTGCTGCTGTTGCTCCCGCCGCTGCTGGCGGTAGTGGTGGATGGCCTGAATCTTAATCTGCTGTCGGTGCTGCAACAGCCGGTGCTGTGGCAGGCGCTCGGCACCTCCCTGCGCATTGCGCTGGGGGCGGGTCTGCTCTGCGTGCTGCTGACCATGATGCTGCTGTGGACCAGCCGGGAGCTGTATGCCCGCCAGGCGACAGTGGCCGGGCAGGCGCTGGATTTGAGCGGAATGCTGATCCTGGCGATGCCCGGCATCGTGTTGGCGAGCGGCTTTTTCCTGCTGTTTAACAGCACCGTCGGCCTGCCTGAATCAGCCGATGGCATCGTCATCTTCACTAACGCCCTGATGGCCATTCCGTATGCGCTCAAAGTGCTGGAAAACCCGATGCGCGATCTCAGCGCCCGCTACACTTTGCTCTGCGATTCGCTGGGAATGCACGGCTGGCAGCGGCTGAAGGTAGTGGAATTCCGCGCCCTGAAACGCCCCCTGGCGCAGGCGCTGGCTTTTGCCTGCGTGCTGTCGATCGGGGATTTCGGGGTGGTGGCGCTGTTTGGCAATGATGATTTCCGCACCCTGCCGTTCTGGCTGTATCAGCAGATCGGCTCGTACCGCAGCCAGGAGGGTGCCGTCACGGCGCTGCTGCTGTTGCTGCTGTGCTTTGCCTTATTTACCCTTATTGAGAAACTTCCGGGGCGTGATGTTAACTCTCACTGATGTAACCTGGCTTTATCAGCATCTGCCGATGCGCTTCACCCTCTCCGTACGCCAGGGGGAATCGATCGCCGTGCTCGGCCCCAGCGGGGCGGGGAAAAGCACGCTTCTCAACCTGGTGGCCGGGTTTCTGCAGCCCGCCAATGGCCGTATCACCATTGCGGGTCAGGACCACACCCACACGCCGCCGTCCCAGCGCCCGGTGTCGATGCTGTTCCAGGAAAACAATCTCTTTACCCACCTGACCGTACGCCAGAACATCGGCCTCGGCATGCATCCGGGACTCAGGCTGAACGCCGGACAACAGCAAAAGCTGAGTGATATCGCGACGCAAATGGGGATTGGCGAGCTTCTGGAACGGCTGCCGGGAGAGCTCTCTGGGGGGCAGCGTCAGCGCGTCGCCCTCGCCCGCTGTCTGGTACGCGAGCAGCCGATCCTGCTGCTGGATGAGCCCTTTTCGGCGCTCGACCCGGCGTTACGTCAGGAGATGCTGCTGCTGGTCAAAGAGGTGTGCGAACGCCAGAACCTGACGATGCTGATGGTGTCCCACAGCGTGGAAGATGCGGTCAAAATTGCCCGGCGGTCGGTAGTGATAGCCGATGGCCGTATCGCCTGGGACGGCGATACGGAACAGCTGGTGAGCGGAAAGGCCAGCGCCTCGCGCCTGCTGGGGATCCACTGACGGCGGTCAGCGGCTGACCACCTTCAATAAGATCTCCCCGTAGACCGGCATCAGCGGATGGCGGATCAGCGCCACCAGCGCCACCACGGCAATTCCCAGCATGACGGGCGCAATCCAGAATAAGCGCTCGCGCGGCAGATAATGGCTCAGACGATCTCCGGAGGCTTTCCCGCTGCGCCACAGCCGCCAGCAGAGCCATGCCGCCAGCCACAGCAGGAGCGCGGTCGCCAGCAGCAGCCACTTAAAGCCGCCGCTCTGGACATCAGAAGGAATATCGATGGCCGCACCGGCCAGGATCCCCGGCAGGAAGTAGATCGGCGGCCATAACAGGCAACCCAGCAGGTTCGGCACAATGAACTTGGTCACCGGCAGATCCAGCATCCCCGCCACCATCGGCACCAGCGGACGCGTCGGGCCGACAAAGCGGCCTACCAGAATGGTAAACATGCTGTGCTGATGCAGGGCGTGCTCGGTTTTGTCGAGCAGGGCTTTGTTCTTCTTCATGAACGACCAGCGGTGGAGCGGCTTTTTAAAGCGCCAGCCCAGCCAGAATGAGATCCAGTCCCCCAGCAGACACCCGACGATCCCCGCCAGCCACGCCTGCCAGAAGTTAACCTCGCCGCTGCCGATCAGGGCACCGAGCCCGCTCATCATCACCGTGCCGGGTAAAATCAGCCCGACCAGCGCCAGGGATTCAAGAAAAGCCACTAACGCCACA